>JANQEV010000030.1 GCA_028278145.1 Chromatiales bacterium
CTTCCGTAAGGCCGGGTTGGGTAAGGATGTAACGGATAAGTTTCTCTCCGGGTTGCCCGGGGTGCAGAAAGAGGGGTGTGACGGGTTCATAACCTCGGCCCGCTTTATCCTGCATCGTATGCCGGAGCATGTGCGCACCGTCTGTATGGAGTTCTTCGGTTCTGACCTCACTGATGCAGTTACTGCCATCGTGGATATCAGGGACCTGATTGCGAACAGTGATGGCGTGAAGATGACCGGTCTGGAGCATCTGGATGAGCGTTATATCCGGGCGGTGAAGTATTCCACCAAGGCCTCCCGTCATGTGCATCCAAAGATGGTGTTGATTGCCGACCTGGTTTCTGATGATCAAGATCAGGTGGCCGCTGCTGCTTCTGAGATCGTGGGCCTGGTGAATGCCCGTGATGGCGAGGGCTTTATCGCGGTAAGCCCTGAGGCACGGCGTCGTTTCTGGCTGGATCGTACCCGTACTGCTGCCATCTCTGCCCACACCAACGCCTTCAAGATCAACGAAGACGTGGTTATTCCACTGGAGCGCCTGGCGGAGTACAACCGTGAGATCGAGCGCATCAACATCGAGCAGTCTATAAGCAACAAACTGCAGATCATGGATGCGGTACTGGAGTATCTGCAGGGAGAGATGCCGGAGGCGCGCCAGGGCGAGGAGTACGAGGAGTCGGAAGAGAATGACCTTATCCTCCAGGCCAAGCAGGAGGCGGCGGTACAGGCGGTAAGCGATACCCGTGGCCGTTGGCAGCATATCCTGGAGTATCTGGATGCCCCTGCGGTGGAGCATCTAGCCCTGCTGGAAGATGATGTAGAGAGCTACGATTCTGGTGAAACCCTGTTGCAGTTGATGCTGCGGCGGGCGTTGGTGCAATCCTACCGCAAGGAGGTTGCTGGTCGTCTGAACGATATCTTCAGTGGTCAGGATATGGCGCCGGTGCGGGAGCGTCTGGAGCAGATCCATGCCGGTATCCGGGATGCCCGTCTGTTCGTTGCCCTGCATATGCATGCCGGTGATGGCAATGTACACACCAATATCCCGGTGCACTCACACAACTACGAGATGCTGCATGAGGCCGAACGCATGGTGGAGCGCATCATGAATCTGGCGTCGTCCCTGGATGGGGTGATCTCCGGTGAGCATGGCATTGGCCTCACCAAGATCCAGTATCTGGAGCAGGAGAAGCTGCAGAATTTTGTAGAGTACAAAAAACGGGTAGATCCTAAACAGCTATTTAACCGCGGTAAGCTGATGCCGGACTCTGGCCTAGATACCGCCTATACACCATCTCTGCGTCTGGTGCAGCAGGAGGCGATTATCCTGGAAGCCAGTGAGTTGGGTGCCCTGAATGATGAAGTGCGCCACTGCCTGCGTTGTGGTAAATGCAAGCCAGTGTGTCAGACCCATGTGCCCAGGGCCAACCTGCTCTACTCACCACGTAATAAAATTCTGGGAACCGGTCTGATCGTGGAGGCGTTCCTGTATGAGGAGCAGACCCGGCGTGGTCTCTCTATGCGGCATTTTGAAGAGATGAACGATGTGGCCGATCACTGTACCGTGTGCCACAAATGCGAATCACCCTGTCCGGTAAACATCGACTTTGGTGATGTCACTATCCGCATGCGTAAAATCTTGACGCAGAGGGGGCAGAAGCGCAAAAGTCCTGGGGCTTGGGCTGCCATGTCATTTCTCAGTGCCACCGACCCGCGACTCATACGTATTATGCGCAAAGGCATGCTGCAGTGGGGTTTTAAGGCTATAACCCTGGGGCATGATCTGTTTCGCCGTTTTGGTCTGTTGGGTAGGCGAGGGGATATACCTGCAGCTACCACCGGGAACTTGGACCTGAAGGGGCAGGTGGTTGGTTTGGTGCGCAAGCCGCTAAGAGTTGAGCTGCCACAACAGACCATGCGTTCCATGCTGGGACTGGAGGACTCTGCCACCGTACCTATCCTGCGCAATCATTCCAGGATTACCGATGATTCTGATGCGGTGTTTTACTTCCCGGGCTGTGGATCTGAAAGGTTGTTCAGTAATGTGGGTCTGGCTTCTTTGGCCATGTTGTATGAAATGGGGTCCAAGGTAGTGTTGCCACCAGGCTATCTATGTTGTGGCTATCCCCAGACTGCGGTTGGACAGCATGAGGAAGGCAAGAGGATAACTACGGAGAACCGGGTGCTGTTTCACCGTGTGGCCAATACCCTCAACTACATGGATATCAAAACCGTCATTGTCTCCTGTGGCACCTGCATGGACCAGCTGCTGAAGTATGAGTTCGAAAAGATCTTTCCCGGCTGTCGCCTACTGGACATCCATGAGTACCTGATGGAGAAGGGTGTGGCGCTGGAAACGGGTAGTGCGACCAGCTATCTGTATCACGATCCCTGCCACAGTCCCATGAAGCAGCATAACCCAATCAAGGTGGCCTCTTCTCTGCTGGCAAAGGAAGTGCTGTTGTCGGATCGCTGTTGTGGTGAGGCCGGTACTCTGGGCACATCCAGGCCAGATATTGCCAATCAGTTGCGTTACCGTAAAACTGAGGAGTTAGGTGCCGGGATAAGGCAGCTGTCGGGGCGGGAGCAGGTTAGGGATGGTAGCGTAAAAATGCTTACATCATGTCCAGCCTGTCAGCAGGGCCTGAATCGTTATAAAGACGATACCGGTCTGCAGGTGAGCTATATCGTAGAGGAGCTGGCCAGGGACTACCTGGGCAACTCCTGGGATCAGGCGTTTCTGGGCAGTCTGTCCAGAGGGGGTGTGGAGCAGGTGCTGCTCTGATCCTGTTAGTGCCGACGCCGATCCAGTAGATTCGTACGCTTCTCCATGCGCAAGGCCTCAGTGGACATGATCCCCTTATGCATAGCGCTGTGTCTGTAGTCAGACAGGGCAAGCAGGGCCTCTTCCATGGTCAGCTCGGTTACCTCGTACAGCGGCAGAGATGTCTCCGTATAAATTTCTTTATTTTTCATAATCATACAGCCTTTAGCTATAATATGTATTAAATAATGATAATACATTATTGAAATAATGCAATAAATTTTTCTTGGCTGTTTGTGTCTGAAGGGAACTAAGGCTGGGATTTATGCTGGTTTTTTTTAGTAAGATATCAGCGAAATATACCGGTTGTGTCGTAGAAGTCGGCCACATTGTCTGCCAGTAGGATCAGACAGACCAATACCGTTGCTATGATCACTGCTATCTGGATACCCAGGCGAGCTGCTGCATTGCTGAAGGGTTTGGGTTTGATCCCGTATAGACTAGGATCCAGCCTTCCTGCCTGGTAGAGCTGCATTACTTTACGGGTAAAGTGGTTCACCCAACTGGGTACCACCATCCTGAACATGTAGTCACAAAAGAAGGGTTCGATCGTATCGTCATTAGCGTGGGTGCCAAACCAGCGGTCATAGGAGAGCCGAAATACCTCAAATTCGGTTATTTCCAGGATTGCCGAGGTGTCCAGGACCCTCTGGATATCCGGTTCCATCTGTTCATCAAATGCCATGGACGCTCTCGAGATGCCGCTAATTCTGTACCTAACAGCATAGACCAGGCATCGCCCATGGGGTGGCTATATGATTTGGTGGGATTGGGGTGATGCCGAGGTTTTTTTGCTGGCGTGTCAGGGCTCAGTGCAGGCGTCCGCCTATACGTTCATGCGGTTTAGGAGTGGTGATAGAGGCTACCAGCTCTTCGTCCAGGCGTTTCTTTACACCCTTTTTGGCTAGTGAGCTTTCCAGCACCTGTATCTTGTTCCTTATCTTCACCAGGACTTCGGCTACCTCCTGGTGCTTGAAGATGCTCTCAACATATCTGCTGATCTCGCCCGAGAGGCGCAGCATCAGATTGATATCCTCATCACTAAAGCGGCCATTGCCACGCTTGTTTAGAATCTGCAAAACCCCTATTGCCTGATCCTTGGCGGTATTGAATATGGGTACTGAGAGGGTGTTACAGGTGGTGAATCCAGTACTGTTATCTACAATTTCGTGAATTCCTGCCTTTTCCTCCAGATTTTCAACCACCTTGTATTGGCCAGAAGAGAGGGCTTGGCCTGCCATTGAGCTCTTCCTGGGTACCTGTATCTGTCTTTCAAGTAAATCGGTTCCGCAGTAGAGCCACAGAGTGTCAGGTTCAGGGTTGAATACGAATATGGAGCAGCGTTCAGCATTGACCAGTTCTGGTGTTACGTCGATGAAAAACTGCAAAAGACTACGATTGCCGGTTTTACTCCAGCTTTTTTCCAGTGTCTTCTCTTTGGTTTTTAACCTGGATATCTTTTCAGTAATCCTTGCGTTTCCTTTTTCCATCAGATGCTCCTTGCATGAGAGTTGAGGTAATGCATTGCTGCTACAGAATAGTAAATTAAATCTTAAAACAAGTATTCACGGTTCAGGGCGTCAATATCTTATGGGAATTTTAGGACCTGTTATAGGATCAATCAAGGCCGAAAGCGTCGAACCATGCTGTGAAAAGACCTCTGGTCATTTTTGCCGGATGAGTGGCTGTATCTGAGTTTGATGTAGAGTTGGGTGATTTGGGTAGCCCCATGTTTAATGTCCGGCCGTTGTCTGCAGATACGTTTCAGGTAGTCCAGGGGGCCTTCAGTATCCCTACGGGTAATGCCACGGTGCTTTAGCTTGGAACAAAAACGCAGATAATCGGCGTATACCGCGTCTATCCGGTTTCTGCCTTTGTACCATATTGCAACTCCCAGCAGCAGGACGGTAATGGCGGCAAAGACCACCATGGCCAATCCCAGGCGGCGTCCTTGGAGAAAGTCCAGTCCCAACATGTGCATCAACCTGGATTGCCTCTCCTCGGTATAGCCCAGTACCCAGCGATGCCATGAGGCGTTAACGGCATCTACTCCCCAGCGTAACTGTTTGAGCATATTCCCTACCATGCCAAGATGGACATTGCCGAAACGAATTGGGGCACCCAACAGGCCATCAGCAAGCCCGGTGTCAAACTCAAAACTGCGCTCGATGCGCTCAGGTGCCACTGCTGCGGTGGGGTCTACCCTGACCCAGCCGGCTTCTGGGAGCCATACCTCAGACCAGGCGTGGGCATCAGACTGCCGCACCACCAGGTGATCTCCCAGTGGGTTATACTCTCCTCCCTGATAGCCGGTCACGACTCTGGATGGGATCCCGGCCAGGCGCATCAGCAGGGTGAAGCTGGTGGCGAAGTGTTCACAGAAACCGCGCCGGCTCTCAAACATAAACTGGTCTACCGGATTGCTGCTCAGCAGAGGCGGACGTAGGGTGTAATAGAACTCCTCATTGCGGAAATGTCTCAGCGCCTGGTTAACCACATCAAGGTCATTTGCAGCAACTGATTTCCACTCTTCCACCAGGTGCCGCATACGCTGGGTGATATTGCCAGGCAGCTGCAGTCCACGCTTCAATTCTTCGGGGGTGATTTTGCCAGTGTTATAAAATAGCCAGGAACTGGCTTGGTAGCGGATCCGATCATATATTGGCTTTTGTCGGATGACCTGGAAGTCTCCAAGTACTTTTGCCTGTTCTGGAACTGCCTTGGGCAGGTCCAGCACCATAACCCAGCGTCTGCCACTGGGCTCCAGGGTGATGAAATAGTCTATGACCGGGCTGTTTGGTTTCATTACCAGGGGTTCATTGGTCAGAGGTTTTCCCCTGGTCCAGTTTCTGCCGTCCGTATCCCACAAGATGGGGCCACGCCAATAGCGCTTGGGTGGGGCAGGTTTCGGCCCGGAGAATTCTACTCTGAAGGCAACTGCAGGTGATAGAACCAGGCCACTGATGGAGCCCATGGTGATGCTGTCACCCAGGCCGGTGATGCCAGAGATGTCAGGACTGTCCAGAGACCAGATAGGGCCAGACAGGCGAGGAAAGAACACAAACAGCACCAGCATGACTGGCAGTGCCTGCAGCAGTAAAGCCAGGGATTTCCAGTAGGTCTTGATGGGGTTGCCGCTGGGGCGGTGGCGGCTGTTTTCCAGCAATACTCCGGTGAGGGCTGCGGTAAGAAGAATGACATAGCCCACCATCCACATATCCTGATTGAACAGGAACTGGGTAGCCAGCAGGAAGTAGCCGATGAACACCACAATAAAGAGATCACGTCTGGTATTAATCTCCAGCAGCTTTAGTCCCACCATGGAGGTCATCAGGGCGATTGCAGTTTCTCCACTGAACAGCACTGGATAGTTCAGTGTCACGTTAACCAGACCGGCCACTGCCAGCAAAAACAGCAGCAGTTTCCCTGGTAACAGTTCAGGTCGGACCATGCTGGCGACTCTTAGAGCCACCGAGGCTAGAAAAAATAGTGTTATCCAGAGATGTAGATGAAAAAAATGGGGCACTGCTGCTGCCACCAGTAGGATAATCAGTGCACTAAGCAGGCTGCGACTGAGAGGCTCCCTGTCCTGGACTCTCATGCGGTCTCCCCAAAGTTGGCCAGTGCGGCCAGACATCGATGCCTGTGGTTCTGTCCCCGGCTGGGGTTCAACTCTGTGCCTGGAATGTTAAGACCAAACTCCTGTTCCCGGTCGCAGGCATCCAGGATGCCGCGGCAGATCCGGCTAAGGCGGTCTTCGCGCTCCACACCAGGCATGCTGTCCCAGTCCAGCCATAGTCGGTCAGCCCGGTCACCGCCAAACTGCTTGGTCTGCAAACCACGTTCATTGGCTAGCGCCTTCCAGTGGATGTGTTTTGGGGAGTCGCCAGGACGGTAGGGTCTTATTCCGACAAAATCATCCACACCCACCCCCTTGTCGCCACTGCTGCTGCGATCATAGCCCTGCATGGTTGCCGGGGGGCGGGTTGTACTTGGTTTGGGGTATACCAGACAGGTGGCATCCATCTCCACATAGCTCCAGGCTCGTAACAGGCCCAGTGGGTAGTGGCTGGAAACGGTCACTCGTCCTAAGGGCAGCACTCCGCGTTTGCTGGTATTGCGCTGTAGTCTGAGAGAGTCTCTGCTCCTGCCCGCCAGGTCGGTGGTAGCGGCTGGCAGGTTGTCGATCTGGAGTTGGATGCTGGGTCGCTCACCATCACGACTGTTGTTAAGGTGCAGTGTGAAGCTTGCTGGTTGCCCCGCAAATACCGGATCTGAGTTTCCAATAGTGAGTTCTAGATCTACCAGGTTGCGCCAGGTGTGCAGGGTAGCCACAATCCCCAGGCCAGCCAACAGGAAGGTAAGGAAAAATGCCAGGTTGTTAGCGTAGTTGATGGAACCAATCAACAGCAGTAACAGCAGTAACGCGAATATGACACCATAGCGTGTGGGCAGGATATAGATATGCCGTGGCCTGATCCTGGCTCTGCCTTGTGGATCACTGTGGCTGATCCGGATGATGCGGTCTGGTGGTTTAATCTTCACCTATGCTGTGTGCTCAATTCATGTGTAGGGCCTGCACTCTATGGGATCGGTACCGACTCCAGTAGATGTTGCGCAAGTTGGTCGCCTTCGTTAACACCGGTGTCTGAGGTTGAATGCAGGCGATGACCTACAGTTGCTGTTAGTACAGACTGAATATCTTCTGGTAGCACCTTGTCTCGTCCCTCCAGCAGGGCCCAGGCGCGTGCATTACGCAGCAGTGCCAGCCCAGCTCGTGGTGACAAACCATGGTGAAAACGTGGGCTGGTACGGCTGAACTCCAGTAGTGCCTGGCAATAGTCCAGCAGGGCGTCGGACACGAAGACCTCATCCACCATGTTCTGGATAGAGACAAGCTGTTGCATGTCCATACAAGGGGTGATGGATTCCAGCATCTCGCGGCGCTCCTTGCCCGCCAGTAATCTACGTTCTGATGCTGTATCGGGATAACCGATCTGTACCCGCATCAGGAAGCGATCGAGTTGCGACTCGGGCAGTGGGAAGGTGCCTATCTGGTAGGAAGGATTCTGAGTGGCGATTACAAAGAATGGTTGTGGCAGTTTTCTGGTCTCTCCCTCAACGGTAACCTGGCGTTCTTCCATTGCTTCCAGTAACGCGCTTTGGGCCTTGGGTGTGGCGCGGTTTATCTCATCTGCCAATACCAGCTGGGAGAAGATGGGGCCGGGATGAAAATGAAACGCCTCCTGTCCCCGGTCATAGATGGAGACTCCTATGATATCGGCAGGAAGTAGATCACTGGTAAACTGGATACGCTGATACTGCATCCCCAGCAGTCGCGCCAGCAGATGGGCCAGGGTGGTCTTGCCTACTCCTGGCAGGTCTTCTATCAACAGGTGGCCTCGGGCCAGTACGCAGGTTATTGCCAGGCGCAGCACCTGTTCCTTACCCAGAATGATGTCTCCTGCGGTGAGGAGTATCCGATCCAGTATGTCCTTCATATCCAACTGTGTGGAATCAATAACGTTATCGCATTCTGTTGTTGTCATTTTGGTAAGAGCTGCTAATTCTGGAAAGGCACCGCTTAATTTATGGTCCCGGCAGCGCTTTCTGTGAGTCTGGTGCCAATCTCGGTAAGACGTTGCTTGGCAGATGTTGGGACACTACCTTCGACCTCCAGGCGTCTAAGGAGTTCGGAAGCATCTTCACAGATGATCTGTAACTGAGCACCGTCGAATAGTTCCATAGCTGCCTGCAGGCCATGTTCGTCTTCGCATAGCAGGGTTGGGGCCAGTTCGTGTTCCAATATGAGTGACTCCGGGTGTAACAGGTCTGCCACTATAGGGAACTGCAGCAGGGTATAGTGGCTGCTGCGTGCCTCTTGCTCCTGCTTTAGCTCATCCATGGCCAAGGGATCACCTGTTGCATTGGAGCGGATAGTATTCATTATCACCTGGGTTAATTTGCTTATGGCCTGTTTGGTTTCCGTCTGGTCATCTGCCAGGACTGAAGCCTGTTCATAGGCCATATCCAACTGCTCTTTTATCTCCAGTATAACCTCACTCTCTTCATTCGGTTTCAGCTGCATGGTTCTGTGTACCAGGGCACGGAACCCGGTTATGAATTCCACCAGTTCCTCATGATCCAGGCGCTGGGCCTCTAATAGTGTCTGGGGTGTAACCTCTCGTTCAGCCTCCGGGAACAGAGGATTTTCATGCTTGCGCAACAGGTGACGCTCATGGCGTCCAGGCAGTTGGCTGACAATCAGGCTCATTCTTCTTGTACCTCAGGCCCGAGGAGAGTTGCAATCCAGCGGGTCTCATCACTGCTGTCTAAAGAGATCTTTATCATCATGGTCAGAGGTACCGATAGAAACATACCTACAGGTCCCAGAATCCAGCCCCAGAACACCAGAGAGATAAACACCACCAGGGTGGAGATCCCTAAGCCCCGCCCCATAAAGCGTGGTTCAATAAGGTTTCCCACTACAACATTGATTACTACATACCCTATCAGTGACCAGAGAGCACCACCGGTTCCCAGTTGTACCAGGGCCAGTAATAGTGCTGGTACTGATGCAATTATAGAACCTATATTCGGAACAAAGTTAAGCATGAAGGCCAGGGTTCCCCAGAGCACTGGATAGTCTACTCCTACCACCCATAACCAGATGAATACCAGGATGCCGGTTAATGCACTGGTGGCTGTTTTGATAGCCATATAGTGATTGATGTTGTCCAGAAAGCTCTGGAAGCGCTGCATGCCAGAGTCTGGATTCTGCAGGATGGAGTTCAGTTTGGCAGGGAATCCGGATGCCTCCAGCAGAATAAAGATCACAGTCAGCAGGATCAGGAAGGTGTTGGTGAGCAGTCCTCCCAGGCTGCTCAGACCTACCGCTGCCATCTGCATTGCTTTGGCTGGATCCATCAGCTTGGAGGCGGTTTGCTGCGGTATGCTGATTCCCATCTCTGCCAGCCAGGCCAGTAGGGCTGCAGTCTGACCATTAAGGCGTTCCTGGTAAAACGGGAGTTGGGCCGAGAAGTCATCAATGGAGTTGCCTACCAGGGCACCAAACAATATTGCAGCGACCACAACTACACCGATGACCAGAGAAAGGGCAATTGCAAATGGGATCTTTTTACGCTGCAGAAAAAACAGAGGGGGAGCGGCAACAATGGCTATGAATGCTGATAGCAAAAAAGGTACTAGTAGTTCACGTGCTTCGCGCACGCCTGCCACCAGCACTACAAAAGCAGCCAAGGTTATGAGGATGCGACTGCCCGGTGAGATGGAGTGTCCCTGTTGCATGTTGGTACTCGTTAGAATTTTGGGATCGGGTTGTTTCTACGCCACTCTCTTCTATCTTCGTTGTATATCCATTGTTGGTGATCGACCATATCTTTCTCGACCTGACGATCGCTGTAGATATAGCGTATATGGACGCTCTGCATCATCAATTCGTCATTGTTGCTGGTTATACTTGCAGGCCGCTTTACCACCTCGTAGCTGGTAACCCGAATGTTGTCTATGTCTGCCTGGATTTTAGCCTCTTTAGCCAGCTCAGGAGTCAGAAAAGCGTAGATCTGGCTGAGCTTGCCCCAGCGAGTGGTGAGCTCATAGCTGTGCAGTACCTTGCTCAGTGTGTCCTGCATATCCTTCTGCTTTAAAGTTTGGCAACCCGTGAACAACAGGGTGAGGAAGATTAGCAGAGATATGTTCCTGATTGTTCGCATGATCCGTTCCAAATAGTTGTTTTAGAGATGATGCCATGTTAAGCGAGTATGGACGCCCAATCTAGTGGTATACGACGATAGCTGCCCGCAAGAGGTCACATGCTGCTATGATACGTGACTTTTGTATCACTACTCCTGGTTAGATTGAGTATATTGAATGACTGAAGAGAATGTGGAGCCCCAGGTTGAACTGCAGATCGGCGATGGCCGGATAACCCTGTTGGGGACGGCACACGTCTCCCGTGCCAGTGCGGAAAAGGTGCGGGAGCTGTTGCACACCGGTGAGTATGATGCGGTAGCGG
>JANQEV010000045.1 GCA_028278145.1 Chromatiales bacterium
GGGCCTGAATCTGAGCTCGACTCAGGGTCTGGGCCCGGCCCAATGCCATCTTCAACCGTTCTTTTCGCACCGGCTTTAACAGATAGTCAACGGCATTACGGTCGAATGCCTCCAGGGCATGTTCCTCATAGGCGGTTACAAATATCACTGCGGGCGCTGGATCATTCCGCATGATGCGGGCTGCTGCCTCCAACCCATCCATTCCTGGCATACGGATATCCATGAGTACCAGGTCTACCTCCATGGCTGCACAGCTCTCCACTGCCTCAGAGCCGCTGGCTGCCTGGGAGACTATTTCATAGGGAGCCCCGATCTCCTGCACCAGATGTGCCAAACGCTCCCTTCCCAGCTGCTCATCATCTACGACCAGAATCTTCACGTCTCGCTCCAGGGATGAGGGAAAAACAGCCGCACCTGGTAATCACCATCCACTTCGCTCTGGGTCAGGCCGGCCTGCCCCAGGTAACACCCTTGCAGTCGCTGGCGAATATTCTCCAGGGCCATTTTGTTTCCGCTACTGCGCCCCTCAGGAACTTCAGGTGGCTGACTGTTACGGATAGATATATTCACTCGATCACGTCTATAACGCCCCACGATCTCGATGCTTCCAGGTCCGGGGGTCGGCTCAATGCCGTGATACACCGCATTCTCCAGAAGAGGTTGCAATATAAGAGAGGGCATCTTTGCCTCCAGGGGCAGTTCGTCCAGGTCCCAGGTCACCTGGAGGCGATCTCCCAGGCGCTGACTCTCGATACGCAGATAACCACGTGCCAGCTGCAGTTCACCACCCAGGGTGGAGAAGTTCTTCGAATCGGAGAGGCTGGCGCGAAACAGGTCGGAGAGATCATAAATGGTCTCTTCAGCCAGCTCCGGCCGGCTGCGAATAAGACTGGCTATGGTGTTCATGCTGTTGAACAGAAAATGGGGCCTGATACGTGATTGCAGTGACTGCAGATGGGCCTGGGACTCCGCTATAACCTGCTGCCGCCACAGAAACTGCAGATATATGTACCGCAACACCAGAGCTGCCACTATGGCGCTCACGGTCATATTCTTCAGGAGAAAAAACAGATGATCCTGACCTGGGTTCCGCATATCCAGAACATAGATGGATACTTCACTAACAGCAAAGGTGACTAGCAACATCAACAGCCATATCAGTAATCCCGCCATCCAGTTGGGCAGGCGGCACAGATATGGCCGCAAAACACAGATGCATGCTGTCCAGGTTAGGGCAATCCATTGAATAAATAGTGAATAGAGGCTTAGGGTGGATGAAAAGTTGGAATTCACATCTGCAGAGTTCAGCGCCAGTATCAAGGCCAGTATTTGTGCAGTTATCACCACGGCAAACACTACCTGTATGCTACAGAAGTTGGGCAGAAAGCAACTCTCAGCTGTAATAGTCGTTGACGTCTTCTGGGACTTCTGTGTCATCTTTTCATTTCCCTAGGGCCTGTTAACACTCATCCAACAGACACTGCTGAGACTATTTTTTTGTCCAGCAAGGCAGAATGAGTGATGTATATGACTCTACATGAACGAATGATAACGCCGCTGGGCGGAAAAATAGCCGCAGCCCTTCGGGTTACGCCTAAAAAAGCACCACTCGTTGTTGCTCGTTGTTCATTTGGAATAACCAAACTTCACTCCTCG
>JANQEV010000067.1 GCA_028278145.1 Chromatiales bacterium
GGCGACGCAGACGGGTTGCCACCTTTTCAGCCATGTGCAGCAGGTAGGTGTGGATGATCTCCGGGTCGGTGGTGTCTGGCGGCATCACCTTGCCGTGGCCGATGGATTTGGGTTCTGGTACCGAGATCTTTACCGGCTCCGGGTCTAGTCCCTGGGCCATGAGCCAGATGCGGCGCCCCAGGTTACCGAAGCGTTTCCCTAGCACTCCTATTGGCAGGCGCTTCATGTCGCCGCAGGTGACTATGCCACGGGCCTCCAGAAAGTTGCCTATGCCACGGGCGATGCCGCACAGGTCGGTGAGCGGTGCATTGGCCAGGGTCTCACGCGCCTCCCAGGGTGGGATGATAGTCAGGCCATCCGGTTTGTTCAGCTTGGCGGCAAACTTGGCCGTGGTCTTGTCACCGCTCAGGCCCACGGAGCAGAGGATGCCGCCGGAGGCGTCCAGCACGGTCTGCTTTACCATGCGTGCTATCCGTTCCGGTGGTCCCAGCAGGTGCTGACAGTGGGTAACGTCCAGGAATGCCTCGTCCACCGAGAACACCTCCAGGTCCGGGGTGAGCATGGTGAGGGCGTCCATGATATTGGACGACACTTCTGCGTATCTTCTGGGATGGGACGGTACCCGGATGAAATCCGGGCATTTGCTTAGGGCCTCGCGCAGGCGCATACCGGTACGTATGCCGTAGGCGCGGGCCTCGTAGGAGCAGGTGATAATGCAGGTGCCGCGGGAGCCATTGGTGATGCCTATGGGCAATCCCTGCAGCTCCGGGTGGTCTGCCTGTTCCACGCTGCAAAAAAAGGCGTTCATGTCCATCAATATGATGGCTCGGGGCCAGGGGGTGTTTGATGCAGTAGCAGACTTCATGATGGTACGACCAGCATTTAAGGGATAATAATATTATAGAACAAACATAGAACATGCAATTTTAAATTTAAATATAAACCAGGCCTGTACGCATAAAAAAACCGGGAGCATTGCTCCCGGTTTTTGTTACTGCTGTCAGTGCTATCTTAGAAGGCTGAGTCTTCATCGGCGTCGAACAGTCCGCTATCAGCATCACCAACCTGGATTTCACTATCGATACCGCGGTTTCTGGCTACTTCGTCCTTTAGTACGTTACCGTGCTCCTCATTCCAGGTCTCAGAGCCTGAGTAGCTGGAGTGTTGTGATACTTGATCATTCAGTACATTACCGTAATCTTCGGCGTCTGCGGCCATTACGCTGGAAGCGGAAAAGGTCAGGGCTACGAGTGCGAGTGCGATGCGTTTCATGTTAATTCTCCTCAGTAAGTTCAGTCTTTAAGTGTTTTGGGGTTTTGTTTATCCCCTCTTCACTAATACTTACGCGGGAGCTATGAATTCGGATTCAAAAAAATATAATTATTTTTGTAGCGGCATTAATCCTATGAATGCATGGTCTTTAATCTTCATACAGGGCAGTTATCTTGGACTCATATTTTTCGCATATCAGCCGCCTTCGCATCTTCAAGGTTGGGGTAATCAGTCCGTTTTCCACTGTCCACGGTTCTGGGATAACTATGGCCTTCTGTATCTTGGCATAGCCAGGAAATGATTCGATGCGCTTGGCGATCTGGCGCAGGACCACCTCCTGGGTCTCAGGGGTGTCGCTTGGCTTGATCCTGTAGCGCTTGCAGCTTGGATGATCCAGTACCACCAGGGCCGAGAGAAACGGTTTGCCCTCGCCAATGACCATGGCCTGTTCAAACAGCGGGTCCAGACTGATATGCAGTTCCATATCACTGGGAGATATCTTTTCACCATTGGAGAGTACGATGATCTCCTTGATGCGGCCGGTAATGAAGATATGGTTGTTCTCTATCTTGGCCTTATCTCCCGTATACAGCCAGCCGTCTTCATCTATGGTCTCTTTTGTAGCCTCTGGTTTGTTCCAGTAGCCGAGCATGACGCTGGGGCTGCGAGTTATTAGTTCGTCATTCTCACCTATCTTTGCTTCCAGTCCGGGTAGAGGCACACCCACGCTGGCAGGTACATTATCTTCCAGTGGGTTGGCGGAGATGATGGGGCTGGTCTCGGTGAGGCCGTAGCCCCATCATCTCCGCCAACCCACTGGAAGATAATGTACCTGCCAGCGTGGGTGTGCCTCTTCCCGGACTGGAAGCAAAGATAGGTGAGAATGACGAACTAATAACTCGCAGCCCCAGCGTC
>JANQEV010000090.1 GCA_028278145.1 Chromatiales bacterium
TACGCCTATGTGACCCTGATGCAGGGTGAGGAACCATCCGATGAATTGAAGGGTGAACTGGTGGCACTGGTACGCAAGGAGATCGGTCCTATCGCCAAAATCAATATCATCCAGTGGGCCCCCGGCCTGCCCAAGACCCGCTCCGGCAAGATCATGCGCCGTATCCTGCGCAAGATTGCCGCCAACGAGATCGATGGTCTGGGTGACACCTCAACTTTGGCTGACCCCAGCGTAGTAGATGACCTGATCGAGAATCGCGAAAACAAGTAATCCTCTTGCTGCGTAGCAACAAGGCGGGCCAGATGGCCCGCCTTTTTTATCACCCCAGAATAAATATTTATCCGTATTTAGCCGGTTTTTCACCAGCAGATAGAGTATTTAGTGGTAATGTAATACCTGTATGACCTTAAAATTAATATATTGATAGGTTGGATATAACATTGAATACATCTCTGAAAGTTGGCGTATTTGTAGACGCCGAAAACATAAAATTCAACGGCGGTTACCAGCTTCGTTATGACATCCTGCGCCGTTTTGCCGCCCGCAATAATGGTACCCTGCTGCGACTCAATACCTATATTGCCTATGACCAGGAGCGGGCCAAAGACGATCCTGATTATGCAAAAAAGTCCAATGTCTACCAACAGATGGTACGCGACTTTGGCTGGAAGATAATCGTAAAACCGGTACGTCGCTTCACCGACGATGAAGGTAATGTGACCACCAAGGCAAATGCCGACCTGGAACTTGCGGTGGATGCCATGCTGCAGGTAGAAAATCTGGACCTGGTTATGCTGGTAACTGGTGATGGCGACTTCCTGCAGGTAGTGACCGCATTGCAGAATCGTGGCTGCCGGGTGGAACTGCTGGCGTTTGAGAACGTTTCCAAGCAGTTGCAGCGCCAGGTGGATGCCTTCTATCGTGGCTTCCTGATCCCTGACCTGCTCCCATTTACCAATGAACAACGCAATGACTGGGGCAAACCTGACTCCACTGTACGTGGCGTTTGCACCAAGTGGTTCCCGGACAAGGGCTACGGATTCCTGCGCTACATCAGGGAGATATCTCCCAATCTATGGATTACTGACCCCAGAGACCCCAACTCTCCATACGAAAGTGCGTTTTGCCATGCCAACGAGCTGGCAGAGGGGGTTAATATCGAAAACCTGATGAATCGTGAAACCATTGTGGAGTTCAACCTGAAAGAGAGTGAACAGAAGGATGATGGATTCATGGCAACCAATGTAAGATTGGTCTATACACCAAGTAAGAAAAACCCGTACTAGGGCCTGTTAACACCATGGGCAACAACCGCCAGCTAATCACCGAGGCCGTTGAGGCCGCAGAACATGGCGGCAGGCAACCCGAGGGCGTGGCTAAATCCATCCTGCTGTACACGGCTGTATTCTGGTCTCTGTTCCAACTATGGGTTGCATCTCCCCTCTCCTACAGTTTGGGCTTTGGGGTGTTTAACGACTCCGAGACCAGGTTCATCCATCTGGCGCTGGCCCTGTTCCTGGCCTATATCTCATTTCCGTGGCACCGGGGCAGGATCAGCCACAGGATCCCTATCCTGGACTGGCTCCTGGCCCTGGGCGCTGCCGGCAGCGCCATGTATCTATTCATGTTCTATAACGAGTTGGCTGGACGCTCAGGTTCCCCCACCACTTTGGATGTAGCCGTGGCAATAGTGGGTATCCTGCTACTGTTAGAGGCCACCCGTCGCTCTCTGGGCTGGCCACTGACCATCATCGCCTCCCTGTTTCTGGTATATACCTTCGCCGGACCCTGGCTACCTGATGTCATGGCCCATAAGGGGGCATCCCTGGAACGGGTAGCCTCTCATCAGTGGCTCACCACGGAAGGAGTGTTCGGGGTTCCAGTTGGAGTTTCGGCCGGATTCGTATTTCTGTTCGTACTGTTCGGCAGCATGCTGGAGCAGGCAGGGGGCGGCGCCTATTTCATCCGGGTCGCTTTCTCCCTGGTGGGACATATGCGCGGTGGACCGGCCAAGGCAGGTATTCTCGCATCAGGCCTCACCGGGATGATCTCCGGCTCCTCCATCGCCAACGTGGTTACCACCGGTACCTTCACTATCCCCCTGATGAAGAAGGTGGGATTCCCTGATTACCGGGCCGGCGCCATTGAGGTAGCCGCCTCTACCAATGGTCAGATCATGCCTCCGGTTATGGGAGCCGCGGCCTTTCTGATGGTGGAGTATCTCAACATCTCCTATGTGGAGGTAATAAAACACGCCATTCTGCCCGCTCTGCTCAGTTACCTGGCCCTGATGTATCTGGTGCATCTGGAGGCCCTGAAGGCTGATATGCAGGGATTGAAACGTCCTGACCTTGCTCCCTTGAAGCTACGACTGATGCGCTGGGGCTTCGGTCTCTCGGGCATCATCATCTGTATCTTTCTGACCTGGCAAATCCTGGAAGCCATCGCCAGTCTATTTGGCGACTCATCGCTGTACGTCAACGGCGCCCTGATTGCCGGCCTCTATCTGGGGCTTCTGGCCTGGGAGGCCCATCGCCCCATGCCGGATGGATTTGACCCGGAACATATTCCCAACGCCACTGCAGCCCTGCGCGGTGGACTGCATTTTCTGCTACCCATAGTGGTGCTGGTGTGGTGCCTGATGGTACTGCGGCTCTCCCCCGCCCTGTCGGTATTCTATGCCACCCTACTCATGATAGTGATACTGCTTACCCAAAAACCCCTGCGCAAGCTGTTCGCCAGACAGACCGTGGACAACGCCTGGAGAGAGGGTCTTAAAGATCTGGTACTAAGCCTGCAAAACGGTGCCCGTAACATGATCGGTATAGGTGTAGCTACAGCCACCGCAGGGATTGTGGTGGGCACCGTAAGCCTGACCGGGATCGGACAGGTACTGGGGGAGTTGATAGAGACTCTCTCCCTGGGTTCGGTGATCATGATGTTCCTGCTCACGGCATTGGTGTGCATGATACTGGGGATGGGGCTGCCAACCACTGCCAACTACATCGTGGTTTCCACCCTGATGGCACCGGTAATAGTACAGTTCTCATCAGCGCACGGGGTAGAGATACCGCTGGTGGCGGTACACCTGTTCGTGTTCTATTTCGGTATCCTGGCCGATGATACGCCACCTGTGGGGCTGGCCGCATATGCCGCCTCCGGGATTTCCGGTGCTGATCCCATCAAGACCGGTATCCAGTCTTTCTTCTATGACATCCGCACAGCTATTCTGCCATTTATGTTTATATTCAATACCGAGTTGTTACTGATAGGTGTGGAGAGTATCGGTCACTTTCTCCTGGTGGCACTCACTGGTCTTGCGGCCATATTGTTGTTTGCATCAGCAACCCAGGGCTGGTTTGTAACTCGCAATCATTGGTGGGAAACACTGCTCCTGCTGATTACTGCATTCTCTCTGTTCCGCCCCGATTATTGGCAGAATCAGATCTTCCCACCCTATCAACTGCACCCAGCCTCGGAGTTGAGCCACAGCATAGGCCGGATGCAACCTGGAGAGCCACTACGGCTGCAGGTTGAAGTAGAGGATGATAAGGGCAATCTGGTCAGCAGAAGTATGGTTTTACCAATACCAGACACCAGCGCATCTCAGCGCCTTAAGGAGTTGGGCTTTATCACTCAAGAACAGGGAAAAGTGCTTGAGATACTGGATATCGGCTTTATGAGTCCGGCAGAGAATTCTGGCCTGGAGCCGGGTTTTGCCAAGCGCATCACCGGATACAGAGTCAAACAAGAGCAGCCTGCCAAGGCCTGGTTTGTCTTACCACCGGTCACACTAGCCATACTACTTGCTCTATGGCAGAGGCGCAGGAAGGTTGTAAGCCAGCTATAATCTTAAAAAGTCTCCTGGATTTATATTTTAATGAGACGCAAAAGAAATACACTCAAGGCCTACACAATTGCATGCATTATCCTGATATCAGGCTGTATAGCCAGCGTCAGCCATGGTGACTGGACCTGGTTCTCACGCTGTGGGTCCCTGGTTGTTGTCATTGGCATAATCCTCACCTCCAGCCAGATCTTAGAACATATTCGCATGCTGAAAATACGCCAGATGAATACCCCTGGTGATTTCACCCGCGATTGGGCAAAAGAAGAGCGACAACAGACTCTCAATGATTCACGTTTTCATGACGAGATTACCTGGACCAACGAAAGATCTGGGCTGCTGATGCTCATCACTGGAACTCTGATATGGGGCTTTGGGGATCTGATTGAAAGGCTCTTTTAACTTTAGCCAAACCTTTACTGCACAGTAAATACAGCCAGGTTGTATCTGATTTAGATTCTCCAACCGTAAAATAAATATACTAATATTGATATTGACGTTAACATCTTGATGACTGATATCATCAGTGACAGCTAAAGAACTATGTGTAACAGAGGGGCATTGAGTAATGCATGTAAGGCTTTCTAAAACAACCATAACGACTATAGTAGTGACCGCGTGTTTATTATTGCTATCTGGATGCGGTGGCGATTATGCATCACCCAACTTGCCCAGGACAGAAATGGAGTTAAATACCGACCGTCCTGGTTCTGACATTCAAACACTACGCCTGGACCAAGCCAAACCGCAACTCTGTAGTGACGCTTGCCTCTCTGGCAATGGTTGCATGGCATGGACCTATGTAAAACCAGGCCTGCTTGGCCCAGACGCCCATTGCCGTCTGAAAAGTGCAGTCCCTGCCCCCAAGCGCAGCAGTTGCTGTATATCTGGGGTAAAATAGGGCAGTCTATATATACTTTGGAACATAGAATTTATTCGGCTAACATAGATAGAATCCTACATCGGGTATAAATCCTGATAATGTAACGGGAGAACGCTGTGCCAAAAAATGACAAACCCAAACATGATGAGCAAGAAAAGGCCCCTAAAGTAAAAAAGATAAAAAACAGCGTATATGAAAA
>JANQEV010000095.1 GCA_028278145.1 Chromatiales bacterium
GGCTGCGCAGGGGCCTGGGCAAACGGGAAGAAACTTGGAGTTGCCTGTCGCGCTGGCCGTGCAGGGGCCTGAGCAGCAAACGGGAAGAAGCTTGGAGCTGCCTGTCGCGCTGGCTGCGCAGGGGCCTGACTAGCAAACGGGAAGAAGCTTGGTGCTGCCTTTTGCACTGGCTTGGCAGCGGGCTGAGTGGCAAATGGAAAAAAGCTTGGTGCAGCCTTTTGTACGGGCTTGGCAGGTGCCTGAGCACCAAACGGTGGCCAGCCAAATTGCCCTGCTTGAGCAACAGATGTCATCAGTAATGTGGCTACAGCCAGCAAGGATGTACGCTTTAACCCGATGTTAAAGGTAGATTGAATCGCTCCATTACCGCCAGAGTACATTGAGGTGGTATTGTCTTGTTTGGTCATTTCAGCACCCATTATTCATTCATATCCCCACAACCAGGGGCTATAGCTAGATTTAGTACTCGGAACGTTATTTCATCGTGCACCGCGAATGACACCACCCGCAAGGCCAACAGACCTACCGCCCCACCGCATACCATTCCACAGCTTCCAGTTATGAAAGTAGCTACTACTAGAGCAGAGGTCAACGCATTTCTCAACTGTAATCAAGTAGATAAGAAAATCAGGCTATTCTTGAAACCCAATAATCAATCGAAATCCGTGATAGGTGAAACACTATTTTTAATCAGATCACCTCTGGACTTTTGGGAATTAGGCTCTTAACCTAATTGTCCGCATTTTTCTGTGGTAATTACAAAAGCCAGTCAAAACTGGTTTTAGTTATCCTGGATCAGAAGCACGCTGAGGGAGAAGTCGTGATGTATAAGTACTACCGATTTGGCAAAAATCTGAAAGTTGGTCTCGCTGTTATCCTCATTACAGTATCCACATCGATATCACGTCCGGCAGCAGCTTATGCCAATGACCTGGTCCCGATATTCATGATCAACTGGATCCATTCTCTGCTAATTCCAATAGTCTTGATCAACCTGCAGCAACATCGGCTGAATAAGTTCGATACAGATCACCAGCCACAAATGCTGACCATGAACCAGGATCACTCCGTCTTTGCTTACAATCAGACAAAATCAGATGATTTAATGGGCCTGGGTGTAATCGCAAATTCTAACTCAGTCAGTAGCAATAATATGGGCACTCGATCTCTAGGTGGATCTCTTGGCCAGATACATGCTAATGGTAAGGGTATTGACGGTCAGCAGACCGTCTTGAATGTTGCCCTACCCATAATACACAATGATGACATGACCTTTGGTGTTCTGGTAGGCGCTGGTGAATCCGATGTAGATTGGGATCGCTTCCAAGGTGATATGGACAGCGACATTAGACGAGCTGGTGTATTTGTAGCCATGGCGCCAACTCCTGATACCCGCCTGGAGTTCGACTACACCTTTACCCGCATGGACACAGATTTTGAATTAATAGGTTCATCAGGGAGGTTTGATTCAGACATACATGACTTCAGGGCTCAAATCAGCAAACGCTTCGACCAGAAGAGCTACTGGGTGGAAACCGCTGCTGGTCTACACTACGGGAAAGTCCATCGTGATAGTTTTGTAGATACTCTGTGGTCTGAAAAAACACCGAAGGACAAAACTGACCTGTCCCGCGTATTTGGCAGCGTGGGCGTCGTAGTACCCAATTCATCCGGTACTATATTCGTTAAGGCTACGGCCTTTCATGATAACTACGGCAGTGTTCCACGCGATCCCACATTCCCCGTGGATGCACGTCCGGACGAAAAATACTGGGGTTTTGCCGGGGCTGTAGGTGGCACCATTGAAGTTAGCAAAAATGTAACTGTAGGCGGATCACTCACAGGTTTCGAAGCTGGCGATCTTGATGGTCACGAAGTCAGAGCATTCGTGAATATCGGTCTAGAATAAGACACATTAAAGTTCCCCGCCCCCTACACAACCATGATGTTCTGTGGACGGTTTATTGTGTGAGTGTGTTTATAGCAATCAGGTTTAGCTCCAGTAACTTACTACTCAACAACACTCGTAGAAATTTTCTTCCATTGCTTCCTCAAAGGTTAATTTTTATTTAATTGACCCTACCCACACTTATACCCATTGATAAATATGGAAACTATTGTCTGCCTCCTGTTCATTACATGCAAAAACATACCAACAGTTGTTGATTAACTGGTGATTAGGGTAATGTTTAGTGTGTTAAGTGGCTATATGGAAGCAGTTCTATGCCGTTCTGGAGCAGAATCTTTTATCCGAAAAAATGGCGCACACCAACTGTGCAGCTGGATGGCGGTGGTACATTTATGGTGGGAGCTGTAGGGGAAGCATCCTATCAGCGCAGGCTGAATAGGATTGTGGGAGGAAACATGGAAGACGGCCACAGCAAACATGTGGATGTGCTGCTGGTGCCGTATCGAAGCAGGCATGACAAGAATGCGGTTGCGGTAACCATCAACGGACATATAGTTGGGCACTTGAGTAAGGAAAATGCATTGTTACTGCGAAAGCAGATGGAAGCTGATGGGCATCTAGATAAGTCTGTACAGTGCCATGGAAGGATTGTTAGAGATTGGCGCCGTTCGCGTCATGATGAGGAAAGATATGGTGTGGAGCTGGACATATCGGTTTTGTAATGATTGCAAAAACAATTACTTAATAAGAAAAGGGTACTGACCCCTTTTTAGACCCCTTTTTACTTGTAGACCCCTTTTTTTACCTTCGTAGTTTATGGATGCGTAAATACTTTTACTTTTCTATCTTCATTCATTTTACATTTAAATTTAACACCACCGATAATATAATATCCTTCTTTTTTAAAAGCGTAAAATTCATCCGCTATCTCTTCAACAGGAATACACCTTGAGCGCTGGAATTTCTGAACTACACGAGACACTTTCTGGCTTCTAGTCAAGTCAGCTTCTAGATAAGTAATCGTCACTCCCAAATCAAATATCCTATACAATAGCGCTACTACTGTAATAATAAGAAAGATAATAAGAATATTTTTACTAGATACACTCATGTCTATCACTCATCTTTTTTAGCTTTACCAGCCTTAATAGTTTCATTCATAAAGCTATAGCATGTATTGCCCAGTATTGAATATTCATCCCTACCTTTATCGTTAGCTAACCCATTAATATATGAGTGCATTTTCTTGAAATCTGAACCTTCATGGTAAGTGGCATCAACTTTATGCCCCTTGCCAGCTGATTTAGATAACGAACTATAAATTTTATTTAATGATTCTTGAGTAGGCTTTCCGTCTTTACCAATGACTGCATTAGGGACACCCCTGTTAATTATATTACCTTTTTCCTTTGCTAACTTCTCACCAATAATACCAGCTGTATTGGGGCTATATCGTCCAAACTCATAATATTTAGTAAGGCCACTATCGTTATCAATTAGTAACACTCCAGCATGTCCTAGTGGCAATTTAAATCCATAACCGGTATTTACTTGATAATCATCAAAGACAATCCCAACAGCATCACGCCCATCCGGATCCACATACTTATACGGATTATTATTTGCATAAGCATAGCGATTGAAGCTATGGATATTTCCAGGGTCTATCCCCACCGGATCAATGCCGGTGAAACGCGCTGTTACCGGGTCATACCACCGAGCTCCAAAATAGCTTAGTCCAAACTCCTCTTCGTGGGGCTTACCGGTGAACCACTGCTGATTAGCATCTGCAGCCTCTTCCTTGCGCAGGCGCACACCATATGGCTTGTAATCCTCTTTCCATACTACATTCCCATCACCATCAGTTGTTGCAATGGGTGAACCTAAAGGATCGTTGTGGTAATAGGTAACCACTGTACCTGCAAGAATTACTTCAACTGGCGGAACATAAGGTGGCGCGGGATCAGCCACAGTCCCCCCGCTACTATCCCTACACGCATCAGGTACCATAGGATACTTTAATAACCCACTTCCACTGGAACCGCTAGATAAGCTCTTATAGACGTAATTACAGTCTCTGCTATCCGGTAAGTGCCATTCCCATTTCGTACCGTATGCATCTACTGCCCCACTTCCTCCAAACAGCAGCATGATGGCAATTAGTTGTGCCATTATTACTCTATTAGCTCTTTCACCCATGGTCAGATCCTTTCGTTCGCTGCTTGATAACTGCATGAATATGCTACCTACATGAGCAACTAAAGAATTAATTTGCTGTGACATCTGTTCGCCTCCAGCGCCTTACTGGCACATCGGTAGACCCTGCGTTTCGCACCGAGATACGGAACATGTTCTCTCCCACAAAGCCAGCTGTATTCCAGCTTATTGTGCTTGATGGGCTATAGTCCTGAACAATTTGGTAGCTGCCAGCAGTATCAGGCCCCTTGCGTTCAAAGCGGTATTCATAACTGCCACTACCGCCAGTTGAGGTTGCCGTCAATATATATACAGCCCCTTCACTCTGAGGTGAGGCTAGGTTACGGGTAACCTGCAAATCATCTGCTGCACCTACTTGATTCACATGAGCATTGCTCCAACGCCTTACCGGTACATCTGTAGATCCAGCATTACGTACTGAGATACGAAATGCGTTCTCTCCTACAAACCCAGCTGTATTCCAGTTCAAGGTATTTGTCGGACCATAGTCCTGAACTACCTGATAGGCACCAGCTGTACCTGCGCCCTTGCGCTCAAACCGGTATTCGTAGCTGCCACTACCACCAGACGCTGCAGCAGTAAACACATATACCGCCCCCTCTATTTGAGGTGAACGCAGATCACGGGTTACCTGCAAATCCTCCACCGCATTAGCCGGATTCACATGGGCATTGCTCCAACGTCTTACCGGAGCATCCGAGCTACCTGCATTGCGTACCGAGATGCGGAACTTATTCTCTCCCACATGACCGGCGGTGTCCCAGCTAAGGATATTTGTAGGTCCATAATCCTGAACAATCTGATAGGCACCTGCCGTATCTACACCCTTGCGCTCAAAGCGATATTCGTAGCTGCCAGTACCACCAGAAGCCGTCGCAGTAAATACATACACTGCTCCCTCTTTCTGGGGTGAGCGTAGATCACGGGTTACCTGCAAATCTTCTACCGCATCAGCAGGATTTACATAGGCATTGCTCCAGCGCCGTACTGGTGTATCTGTACTTCCTGCGTTACGCACCGATATACGGAACTTGTTCTCTCCCACATGACCGGCAGTCTCCCAGCTAAGGGTATTTACAGGGCCGTAATCTTGAACTACTTCGTAGGTACCTGCTGTATCAGCACCTTTGCGCTCAAAGCGATATTCGTAGCTGCCAGTACCACCAGAAGCCGTCGCAGTAAATACATATACTGCCCCCTCTATTTGTGGTGAGCGTAGATCACGGGTTACCTGCAAATCCTCTACCGCATCAGCCGGATTTACATAGGCATTGCTCCAGCGCCGTACTGGTGTATCTGTGCTGCCTACATTACGCACCGATATACGGAACTTGTTCTCTCCCACATATCCGACAGTACTCCAGTTCAAGCTGCTGGCAGGACTGTAATCCTGCACAATCTGATAAGCTCCTGCTGTACCTGCACCCTTGCGCTCAAACCGGTATTCGTAGCTGCCACTACCACCAGAGGCCTCTGCATTAAATATATAAACTGCTCCTTCAATCTGCGGAGATCGCAAGTTACGGGTAACACTAAGCTCCAAACTACTGGAGACTGTTATTGTCTGTGTTTCAGTTGATTTATTGCCATTTGCATCAGTAGCCTCCCAAACAACTTCAGTTTGGCCTATCTGGAATAGTGCTGGTGCATTATTGGTAATACTAACTGGCCCAAATATATCTGTTGCAGATGCAGTACCAATATCTACTGTAATGGGCACAGCACTGGAAACAGAAATATCATCTGGAATAGTTAACACAGGAAGAGTTGTATCCTGCACCGTTATCGTTTGTGTTGCCGTACCAGTATTGCCACTTGAATCTGTTGCACTCCAAGTAATAGTGTGTACGCCAAGATCGAAAGGTCCAATCTGATCAGGGAGTGGAGTCAGATTGCCATCTATATCATCGGTTGCCGTTCCACTACCCATGGTTACAGGTGTCAGCAACGCCGTTGCCTCAACCGTAATATCTGCAGGTGACGTTACCACAGGCGCTGTAGTATCGGGAACCGTCACAGTTACACTCTGCGTA
>JANQEV010000057.1 GCA_028278145.1 Chromatiales bacterium
GCTGGCAAAGAACCAGGCCATCTCCTTGAACTGTTCTTCGCTATAGCCCTTGGCCATGCGGTTCATGATGGTGGGATTGTACTCATCATTGCGGTAGGCCTTCATGGCGTCGACGAAGACTTCGGGATCCATGCCGGCAATAGCAGGCATGGATGGTCCCACGCTGGAGCCGTCGGTGCCGTGGCAACCGGCACAGGTGAAGGACAGGGCCTGTCCCGTTGGTCCCGCTAGGACGGTCACTGGTGCCACTACCAGCATGCCCAGGAGGAGAGTACGAATTTTCTTATTCATAGTGTTATCTCTATTCATATCCATATCCCCCATCAGTTCGGTGCAGTCATCAGGCCAATCAGCACCAATGT
Source organism: Chromatiales bacterium (assembly GCA_028278145.1). Taxonomy (GTDB): domain Bacteria; phylum Pseudomonadota; class Gammaproteobacteria; order Chromatiales; family Chromatiaceae; genus JAAGZL01. Next base: position 363 of record JANQEV010000057.1, read on the forward strand.
GAGCAGACCCAGGCCGGCCATGATCAATACGGTGGTGATAAAGGAGGCCGCCAGATCAGCACGGCGCGATGGGCGCTTGATCAAGTGCTGGTCCAGTTCACCGGCAGCTAGCAAGCGCTCGTATTCAAGACGATGGTCATGCTTGAACTCCTCGATGGGGATCGCACCGGTGAAGATGGTGGTACTCATCGGGAAACGCTCAGGCCGGAAGTGCACGTTGAAGAAGTGCACCGAGTTCAGGAAGATGGCTGCCAGCAGCGCCTCTTCGGCATGGACCAGGGTGGCGATGTTGAACATCCAGCCCGGTAGAAAGATAGCAGTCTTCTCCGGCATGAACAGCAGAATACCTGAGGAACCGATAATTGCTGCACCCCAGAACGGTGCCCAGTAGTCGAACTTCTGCCAATAGGTCCAGTAGGAGAATTCTGGGCGTGGTCCGCGTCCCAGGAACCACCTGAACATGTCACGCAGATCTCTTATATCTTTCAGGTTCGGCAACATGGAGGTAGTGCCAAACCACTTGAAGGTCTTACGCTTGCGCCAGATGTTACTGCCTGCAATCGCCAGGTGGGCAATAAAGATGCCCAGCCAGATAACGGCTGCAGTACGGTGGATGATACCTTCCATCTCCACGCCGCCCAGGAACACCACCACGGCCTTGGCCCAGCCGGTATGGGAGAACAGCAGTGTAGTACCGGTCAGGATCAAGGTCATTGTGGAGATGGCAAACAGGCCATGGATCCAACGCCAGGTGGCAGGGAAGCGGCGGAAGAACACCACATCGGGGTGGTCCAGGTCCTCCACAAAGGCCTTACCCTGTACATAGTCCATAACTTCACGATAGAGCCACAGCAGTACATGGATCCAGAAGAAGGCCATCACGGAGAAGATCAACATCTGCATGAAGCGCTTTGCCATCCACAGGGCAGGGTAGTTGTTCCAGTCATTTGCATCGCTGTGCGGCCAGAAGGTGAGGAAGTTCTCATTGGCTTCGGTATGGCAGTTGCGGCAATTCTCCAGACGATTGTTGGCGTGGATCTCCGATGTTGGGTCATCCTCACCCTTAACTTCATGGCCACCGTGACAGTCGTAACACTTGGCAGTATTGGTGTAACCGAGGCGGTGTACCTGGCCATGATAGGAGTCAAAGTAGGTGCGCTGGGCGTCCTCGTGGCAGTTACCGCAATTCTTGGTGATGGCCAGCTTGAACTTGTCGGTATCGGGTCTGTCGATGGCATGGGTGGTGTGGCAGTCAGAGCATACTGCCGACTCGCTGTCACCCTTCTCCAGTACCGCCTTGCCATGGTCGGAGGTAGAGTATTCCTCCAGTGCTTTTTCGTGACAGCGTCCGCAGACCTCGGGATTTTTCAGGCGTTTCTCTTTGCGCTGAATGCTGCCTAATTCACCGATATTGTGGGCCTCATGGCAGTCGTAACAGGTGGCATTGGTGCGGGATTGGTCTATCTTGTTCGGCAGGGCATGGATTGAGTCCATATAGCTGGCGACCTGATCATTAACCTCCTTGAGCCGCTTATGCTTACCGTCCGGATCGTCCTTATACTTTTTCCAGGTCTCTTCATGACAGTTGACGCAACTGACTAAGATTTCGGGAGCCTTGCGATGCGGCACACGATCGATACTGGAGTGACACTCGTTACAACGCAGCTCGCCGTGCACGCTGTCCATGATCTGTTTGCGGTGTACAAAGATATTGACCGGAGTACCATCATCGCGCACATCGGTCTTTTCCTTCTCATCACCATGACAGGTCAGACAGCGTTCGTTGGGAATGATGCGCTTACCGGTCTCGGGATCAAAGTTATGGATCATCAGTTTTTCCGCCGGCTGCTCAGGTTCGGCATAGGCTGCGGGCATGATGAACAGGCTGAGGAGTACCACCCAAAAGCAAGCGACTAGTGTAGCTGCGATACGTCTTGGCATCGTTGTTCTCCGTTTTATTTATTCTGTACTATCAGTCGCCTGACTTAAGAGAGCGCCAGCTCATCAGGTGAACTCGAATAGCTTTTTGTCTCGAAGGCACATGAGATATCTACATGTGTCACAAGCTAAGAACCTTTGTCCCCATCTCTCTTGTGCCTGGATTTACAGCTATCTTTTTTGGTTATCGATTACCGCAGAAGACTACAGAGAAGCAAAAAACTGGTGGTTGGTCTTCAAGATCCTTCACACCATCCCATTGCATACATAACGACAGGTTGGTAAAAAAAGGATTTCAGATTCAACTACATACTTCTCTCAATCTGAGCCCATCTCCTTGGGGCTAATTGGATCTTGATCAGTCTGATAAATCCGCAAACGCATTGTTTTTCCCATAGAACGCCTCTGACTTGCATTGATAGTTGTCAATATGGCCACACTTGTATTGATAGATATCAATTACCTGATGGCGATGAGCGGTTTGGGGTAACTCTATCTTCTGGCAAGAGAAGATTGATCTTTATCAGTTGATAGATACAGAATGTTGGTCTGTTATGGTGTTGTCTGTTGCAGTTACTGCAGAGGTTATTAGTGGCGTATAGTGCGTAACCTAATTCAGGTCTCTTTCCTTAGTCACTGGCCTGTTCCTGGCGTTGCAGCCATACTTCGATGCCCTGGGCATTGATGTCCAGGTCCAGGCCTAATAGCTCCTCCTGCCTGTCGACAGGCAAGTTACAGTCGTGCTGTCTTAGCTGTTCCAGGTAAATATCTTTCAGACCTGATAGTAACTGCTCATAACGGTTGTCTTTAGTAACTGACTTGCTCAGCTGTACATAGGCATCCAGACAACGATGCAGTTTCTCAGCCATATCTGGTATGTCATTTATGCGGCCGTAGTGGGCCAGGTACATCTGCTGTGGCTTGTAATCCATGAGTCGGTCTATGGTTTTATGCCAGGTGTCAGGATCGAATTGTACCGGGGTGGAAGGGGCGAAGATGTACTGTCCGTTATGGTTGTCGAACTCACGGTAGGATATGCCGAAGGTATCGCCGGTAAAGAAACCATTGCTGTGTTCGTCGTAGACACAGTAGTGATGGCGGGCATGTCCGGGGGTGTCCAGGCATACCAGTTGCCGTCCATTGAGATCCAGGGTGTAACCGTCCTGGGCCTCTATTACTCGCTGTTCCGGTACCGCTTTTAGCTCACCGAAGTCTTCCCGGAACTTCTCCTCGCCATACACGGCGGTGGCACCGGCCGTGAGTTTGGTTGGATCGATCATGTGCCTGGCACCAAACGGATGCACCACCAGTTGCGCCTCCGGAAGCCGCTGCATCAGCTCACCCACGCCCCCGGCATGATCCAGATGTACATGGGTTGGCATCACATATCTGACCTGTTGCGGCTGCAGTCCCTGTTGTTCCAGCAGTTGCATGATAGTGGATACAGTGTGGGTGGTTCCGGTGTCTATCAATACCGCCGCATCACCTTCCTGCAACAGATAACAGGATGCAAGACCAGGTCGCTGGTACATGGCCTCAATGCAGAAGATGCCCTTACCCAGGTCCTGGTACATGAGATTACTCATGAGTGTTTGCAGGCCCTACAGTTACAGCATCTTGTCGGCGATGCTGACCAAGCGGTCTCCCAGCATGTTGGTGTAGCTGCCAAGCTCGTTGTCGTACCAGCCATACACCACTACCTTGGTAACCGGAGCTTCCAGTGGATCGCTACCATCGGGTGGATACATACGTACCATGGCGGTGCGGGTGTGGGTCTCGGTGGATTCTATAGTAGCGGCTGCCTTGGGGTAGCCGATGATGTCTGATGAAACGTTCTGGTGCTCAGAGTAAGCAAGGTAGCCTTCTAGTGGGCCTTCGGCAGCAGATCTGTATATTTCGTTGATCTCTTCCCGGTTTACCGGCTTGGATGGATCCTCGGCCTGGATGTTCAGGGTCAGGATGATCAAGGAGCCGGTGGCGGTAGGTACCCGCACCGATTCGGCCATGAAACCGATATCACCCATCTCCGGCAACACCAGCTTCAGGGCCTTGGCGGCACCGGTGGTGGTGAGGATGATGTTGTTCATAATGCTGCGGTTCTTGCGAATATCCTTGGCGCCGGCCTTGGGTACCGTGTCCAGTACCTTCTGGCTGCCGGTAGCAGCATGTACTGTCACCATGGAGGCAGACAGGATGTGATCTGAGCCGATGGCGTCCAGCATTGGTTTCATCATAAACGAAAGACAGGTGGTAGTGCAGGATGCCGCTGATAGCAGGTTATGACGACTGGGATCGAAGTCACTGCCATTGATGCCCATCACGGTGGTGATGGCGTCGTCTGGCATTACCAGGCCCTGGTTCTTGATCTTGAACGGTGCCGAGAGGATGACTTTTTCCGCACCTGCTTCCAGGTGTCCGCGAAGGGAACCTTTGGGATCGTCGCCAGCTACAGTAGGGTCGGTGTAGGCGCCGGTGGTGTCGCACACCAGGCGTACACCATGGTCCCGCCAGGCGATATCTTTGGGGTTACGGTCGCTACGTAACACCTTTACTGGAACACCGTCCACGGTCATGGTGCCTTCAGCCTCGTTCAGGTTCTCAATCACCGTGCGTGGCGCCTTATACCCATACAGGAAGTTACCCAGGCGTCCGTAACTGCTGTCCTTTTCGATTACCTGGGCGATATCACTCAGGCCCTTGCCGGCCTCGCGACCCAGGTTGATTACAATCCCGGAAAAGGATTTACGTGCGACATGGTGCCAGAGTGACAGTTTGCCAATGCGGCCCATGCCGTTGATGCCTAGCGTTAAGGCGCTGGTTTCAGTTCCCATCCTGCTGATTTCTCCTGTGAAACGGATGCTCTATTGGTTCGTGCGCCGGGTTGCGGGTGTCCCGTGGTCCGGCGGGGTGTAATTTTACTGCAGTGGAGTCTTATATCAACCTGGATG
>JANQEV010000085.1 GCA_028278145.1 Chromatiales bacterium
GGAACCCTGGAGAGTCGCAGCTTGCGCTCATCTACCCAATTTGGCTCGAGCCGGACTGATTGTGGTGCATACTGGTTCAACAACAGGAATTCCTACTACTTGAAAAGCGTTATTATTGCACAATCACCTGCATTATTATCCCACCCTGTCAGGCTTTTTTGACCCTTTGCACACCCTGCATAACCCAGAAACATTCAAGCCTCGATATAGCGGGCCCGATCTGCAATCCAACGTCGCAGCAGTGGCTCCACACTCTCCGGGTAGCGATCCAGCATCAGCTCTGCAGCCTGCTGTACCTGGCTCAGGATGGGCTGATCCCGCAACAGATCAGCAATGCGGAACTGCATCTCCCCGGTCTGTCTGGTTCCTAGAACCTCACCAGGACCGCGCAACTCCAGATCCTTCTGGGCAATCACAAACCCATCATTGGTTTCACGCATCACCTTAAGCCGCTCCTGGGCATTCTGGGACAGGGGCGCATGATACATCAGCACACAATGACTCTCTGCAGTGCCACGACCGATACGCCCCCGCAGCTGGTGCAATTGGGCCAGACCCAGACGCTCCGGGTTTTCAATCACCATCAGGCTGGCATTGGGCACATCCACCCCTACCTCAATCACTGTGGTAGCCACCAGCAGGTCCAGCTCACCCTGTTTGAAACGCGCCATGATATTCTCTTTCTGCGGCCCTTTAAGGCGCCCATGAATCAGCCCCACCCGCAACTCTGGCAGGGCCAGTTCCAGCTCCGCAGCCGCCTCTTCCGCGGCCTGACACTGCAGCGCCTCTGACTCCTCGATCAGGGTACAGACCCAGTAGGCCTGGCGCCCCTTCTTGCAGGCCGATAGAACCCGTTCCACCACCTCAGGACGCCTGGTATCAGGCAGTGCCACCGTACCCACCGGTTTGCGACCCGGTGGCAATTCATCAATCACCGACAGGTCCAGATCAGCATAGGCGGTCATGGAGAGGGTGCGGGGAATGGGAGTAGCAGTCATGATCAACTGGTGGGGATGTAGATTACCGCCGACTCCCTTATCCCGCAGCGCCATCCTCTGATGCACCCCAAAGCGATGCTGCTCATCAATAATCACCAGTCCCAGGCTCTGGTATGCCACGTCATCCTGAAACAGGGCGTGGGTACCAACCACTACCCTGGCATCCCCTTGGTCCAGAGCGTCTAGTATTCCTTGCCTGGACTTACCTTTATGCCGTCCGGTAAGCCAGGCCAGTTCAATTCCAAGTGGCTCCAACCAGGTCTGGAAACTTAACAGGTGCTGTTCTGCCAGTAGTTCGGTGGGTGCCATCATAGTCACCTGGTAACCCGCCTCCACCGCCTGCAAGGCGGCAAGGGCCGCTACCACCGTTTTGCCTGAACCCACATCCCCCTGGATCAAACGCATCATGGGATGCTGCTGTTGCAGGTCATCTGAGATCTCCTGAGTCACCCGTTGCTGGGCAGCGGTAAGAGTGAACGGCAACTGCTGGAATAGCTTCTGCACCAACGCCCCATCACCCACCAGGGCCGGGGCCTTGGTCTTGCGCTGCGCCCGCCGTAACTTACGCAGGCCAAGCTGATGGGCCAGCAGCTCCTCAAATGCCAGCCGCCTCTGCGCTGGATGCTGGCCAGACAACAGCAGATCTTGGTCCGCATTCGGTGGTGGGCGATGCAGATAGCGCACAGCAGCACTCAGATCAGTGAGCTTCATCTGGCTCAACAGTTCCGGCGGCAACCACTCGGGAAGACCAGCCGGGTTCTGCTCTAACAGGGCCAGGGCCTTTTCGGTCATCCCTCTCCAGGTAAGCTGGTGCATACCTTCAGTGGTGGGATATATGGGCGTCAGGCTCTCCTCCAGCCCGGAATCCTCATCCTCTTCCAGGCGTTGATACTCCGGATGGATCATCTCCAGACTGGATGGACCGCGCCGTACTTCGCCATAACAGCGCAGCCTGACTCCACGCACCAGGGCAGACTTCTGGGCCCCTGAAAAATGGAAAAAACGCAGGGTGATGGAGCCGGTACCATCTGACAATCTCACCAGCAGAGAACGACGGCGACCAAACCGGATATCCGCCAGCTCCACCTCCGCCTCTATGACCGCCTGGTCACCCGGTTGCAGACTGCCAATGGGCGTAACACGGGTACGATCCTGATAACGGGCGGGCAGATGGAACAGTACATCCTGCACCGTGGATACCCCGATCTTTTGTAGCCGCTCCGCATTGCGGGGACCCACGCCCTTCATGGCGGTAACCGGAACTGCATCCAGAGTTGTATTTGTTTTTTTCTGACTCAAGTTGCCAGGCTCCCTTGCCATAACACAGGGTGATTGTGGAGGTATTCTATTACAGCACAAGATGTTTCAGACAGGTTACAGTTTGGGTGCCTCATGGGTGATTCACACCCACCCTGAGACTCAGGGGCCAGGATATCTTACGCTGCATCTGCTTATCTCCCCAGGCCTGTTCCAGTCTAGGGCTTATTGCGGCCAGTGGGCAGGTATCCAAACGTTGCCGATAGCTGCGTATGGCCGACCAGGTACCGAGATAACCCTGCAGATGTTCCAGGGTCCAGCGGGCGCTCATGTTGAACTGCGCTGGTTCCAGCTCATCCAGTGGCAATTCCACACCTGCGTAGCCCTGCTCCACCAGCTTACGTGCATCGTCCCAAAACCCATCCAGTGTATGCCAATAGAGATCATCCACCACTGCATCCACTTCCGGGGAGACACGAAACAGGTTGTAGGTCCACACCGCCAGGACACCGTTGGGCTTCAATACCCGTTGCACCTCCTGAAAAAACCTTGGAAGGTCAAACCAGTGCAATGCCTGGGCCACGGTTATCAGATCAACAGTTGCATCCTCCAGGCCTGAACTCTCGGCCGTTGCCACTGCATACTCAACAGATGGATGTGGCTGTGCCTTTCCAATCTGCTTTTGGCTGGCATCTGTGGCAATCACCTTGTGGAAACAGCCGGCAAGTGCCGCAGCAGCCTGACCACTTCCGGTGGCACAATCCCAGGCCAATCCTGTATCCGGCGTTATGGAACAGAGGTATTCGAACAGCGCTTGAGGATAGCCGGGCCGAAATTCACTATAACCTGCAGCCAGACTCGAGAAGTGATCCTTAAAACTGCCATCAGTAGACGTCATATAAATTCCCGTATAAAACGCAAACCATGCAACCATACTTCCAATCGACTATAAACATATAATGCCCCTTCCCAGGAACATTAACATCCATTACAAAACCAAGGCCATTCTCTGTGCCGTGCTGCTTACACTTACCCAGAGCAATAGCCAGGCTGCAACCGGTCTGGATGTAATTACCATGCGCAACGGCGACATCCACAACGGCACTGCAGCCCTGGAACGCTATAGCATTAAAACCGTGTACAGCATCATCTCAGTACCCTATCTACTCATGCAGAAGCTGACCCTGGGCGACCAGGAGCATCCAGATGAGATATGGACCGTATTTGGTGAGCGCTTCAGCGGCAAGATAACCGACCAGGCAATAACTGCTCTGCGTCTGACCGCTCCCACACTACCTATCTCCATAAGTGACATTGCCAGCATTGAGTTTTCACACCCACAGCAACCAACCACAGATATCAAGCCACCAGACGGTATTGAGATGAGTAATGGAGATCGCTTCCACGGTAGGATTATCCATAGCGACTATCTGTTGAAAGGCGATGCATCCATTCATCTGTTTAAACGGGATGATATACACATCATCGATGTTGATCCAAATCCGGAGCAAAAAGGAAATCGCGCCCAGCTAACCCCCATCAGTGGAAAGGTGGTACAGGGCGAGCTGATAACAAGCAGTATCCGCACCCTGACCAGGTACGGCGAAACCATTTATCTGCCACTCGCTGCCCTTAATACCCTGGCCTTCAATACCCAACGACTCAGTAGATCAACTGATTTCCACTACCGCAGCACCATAGATCCATCTACACTGCTTCAGGACCGCATGGCAGATGGTACTCCTGGCCCACTCATGGCCAGACTACCCGGTGGCAAATACAAGCGTGGTGATCTGCAAGGTGATGGCGATAGCGACGAGAAACCTCCTATCACCATGCAGATCAAGCCCTTTGCTATAGGAGTGTATGAAGTCACCTTTGATGAGTATGAGCTGTTCTGTAGTGACACCGGACGTGATCGGCCTGATGACGGGGACTGGGGTCGTGGTCGCAGGCCGGTGATCAATGTTACATGGGAAGATGCCATCGCCTATACCAAATGGCTCAGCCGCAGAACCGGGCACAGCTACCGACTACCCAGTGATGCCGAGTGGGAGTATGCCGCCCGGGCTCACAGTACAACCCGCTACTGGTGGGGCCAGCAGGTGGATAAACCACGCGCCAACTGTGAGGGCTGTGGCTCCATCTGGGATGGAGAGAAGAGCAGTCTGGTGGGACGCTTCCCACCCAACAGGTTTGGTCTGCATGATACCGCTGGCAACGTATTCGAATGGGTAGCCGACTGCCTGCATGATGACTTCAGTACTGACCCCTCTGATGGCTCGGCAGTGGATCGTCCTCAGTGTGGTAAACGTGTCGTACGTGGTGGCGCCTGGAGTTTCCCCCCCAAAGAGATTCGTTCTGCCAATCGTTGGCGTGATTTCCCCACCCGCAGTAGTGATGACACCGGTTTCAGGGTGGCACGAGATCTGCGCTGACAAAGCAGTGTGGGAAACCTAGTAGACGATAAGAATTAAACTAATTTGCAATCACTGTTTAACAACTCTACACAAACACCATCAACACAAACCCAATCCCATGATATCTCACACTATTCTATACTTTGTTCCATAACAGATATAATTTATAGTATATCTCGCAACAAATGGACGCAGCAGTGCCATAACCTATCACTTGCCTTGTAGCGATCACCATAGATAACGGTCCTGGGAGGCAAGCTAGTGATAACCCTTATTCCAGTGAAGACAAGAGTACGTTGGCTGCTACTTCTGACTCTATTCACCCTTCCCTTTTCTTCCATTAATGCCCGTGACCTGCCAGATGTGTTAGAAGCTGGTGTCCTGCGCCACCTTGGCATCCCCTATGCCAATTTTGTAACCGGTAGCGGAGACGGCCTGGATGTCGATCTCATACGAGGTTTTGCACAACACCTGGGAGTCAAATACCAGTTCGTCAGCAGCGACTGGAAGCGTGTCTTC
>JANQEV010000097.1 GCA_028278145.1 Chromatiales bacterium
TATCCAATCCAAGATCGCCATCGGCTCTGGCGGCATCTATGGCAAGGGGTGGCTGAATGGTACCCAGTCGCAGCTGGAATTCCTGCCGGAACGCACTACCGATTTCATCTTTGCAGTTATCGCCGAAGAGTTTGGCTTTACCGGCATCATCATCCTGCTGGCCCTGTATCTGTTCATAATCCTGCGTGGGCTGTACATGGCCACCCGGGGACAGGACACCTATAGCCGACTACTGGCCGGGGCACTAATCCTGGTGTTTTTTGTCTATCTGTTCGTCAACACGGGGATGGTGACCGGAATACTGCCGGTTGTTGGGGTACCACTGCCACTTGTCAGTTATGGTGGAACTTCACTAGTGACCATACTAGCTGGTTTCGGTATCCTGATGTCGATACATACTCATCGTAGATTAATGCAGACCTGATACAGGAAAATTATGCATACCAGAGCACAACTGAAACAACTGATACTCATCTGCCTGGCAACACTCATTCTGCTATCTGCATCCGCCCAAGCCAATCCCAGAAAATACACTGAAGGGGTAAACGAATTCATCGAGGATATGGCGAAAAAACATGGGTTCGAAAAACAGAGTCTGGCAGCACTTATGGCTCAGGCCAAATACAGCCAGGAGGTCATTGATTCCATGGAACGGCCATACGAGGCCAAGCCCTGGCATATTTATCGTCCCCTGTTTGTTTCCATCGAAAGAATTAAAAACGGCGTCGCCTTCTGGAATGAACATGCCGATCTGCTTGAGAAGGCCGAACGCATCTATGGGATTCCATCAGAGATCATTGTGGCCACCATCGGGGTAGAGACCAAATATGGCGCATTCATGGGCAAACACCTGGTGCTGGACGCGCTAACCACCCTCGCCTTCACCTACCCCAAACGTGAACGTCTTTTCCGCAAGCAGTTAGAGGCATATCTTCTGTTGTTGAGTGAAGAGGATATAGACCCAGCCACAACCCGTGGATCATACGCTGGAGCCATAGGTAAGCCCCAATTCATACCTGGCAGCTACCGTGAGTACGCAATCGACTTTGATGGAGACGGCAAGAGGGACCTGCTGAACAACACCGCAGATGCCATCGGCAGCGTCGCCAACTATTACCGGCGCCACGGTTGGCGTCAGGGCGATCCGGTTGCCGCTCCAGCCGTGATCAATGGCGGCGACTACCGGGAACATCTGAGCCGGGAGCCAAAACCCACCGAACCGACCACCACCATTGCCGATATGAATATGGCTGGGGTACAGATAGGCGACAAACTCCCCACCTCAACCAGATGCAACCTGATCGAGTTTGATGCCGGGACAACCAAGGAGTATTGGCTGGGTTTTTACAATTTTTATGTGATCACCCGCTATAACCACAACAACCAGTACGCCATGGCGGTGTACCAACTCAGCCAGAAAATCCTGGATCAGCGTAAGGCAGAAAGCAAGAAACATGGTTAATCTTAGGCATCTGACTATTCGTATCACATTCATCATTCTGCTCACATCCCTGATCTCAGGATGTGGAGGTTGGCCGTCTATTTTCGAAAAATCCAAGGAGGGAGACGGCGCCCCGGCCGGAGGTATCGACGTTTCCAGAATTCGAGACGCAGTCCCCAGGGCAGAACCACGCAGTCGCAGCGGCAATCCCAGAAAATACACCGTGCTGGGCCGTACCTATCGGGTAATGCAGGACAGCAGAGGATTCAGCGAACAGGGGGTAGCCTCATGGTATGGAACAAAATTCCATGGCAGGCGTACCTCCAGTGGTGAAACCTACGACATGTACGCCATGACCGCGGCCCACAAATCACTGCCACTACCAACTTACGTGCAAGTAACTAATATGCAGAACGGCCGCCAGGTGATTGTAAAGGTTAACGACAGAGGGCCATTTAAGGATAACCGTATCATTGATCTCTCCTACGCCGCAGCCACCAAGCTAGGCATTACCGGCCGTGGCACCGGACTGGTGGAGATACACGCCCTGGATCCAACTAGAGGCGGACCCAGACCGGTAAGAAACAATATTGCCATGCCAGGTTCTGATGCCGACCTCTATCTGCAGGTAGGTGCCTTCTCTGACCGCAATAACGCCGAACGGCTGTCACAACGCCTGCGTGATTCCACGGGCTGGGCAGTACGCATCCAGACCGCTGTCAGCTATGACCAAACCATGTACCGGGTCCAAGTGGGGCCATTACAGAGCGTAGAGCAGGCAGATGCCACCAGCATGCGCCTGGCACAGCTGGGAATCAGGGACATGCGGATGATCATTGAATAGGGGATACTATTCAGAAGCTGGCTCAACCGGGATAGAATAGACAATACAATTAAATACCCACTCGGCAAAAACAGAAGCCTTTATTTCAATATACAGTTCTAATTAAGTGATAACAGGAGTCAGTCTGACGTGCCTTTTTTTCGAAACACACTGTCCATCCTAACCCTACTGATTTTAAGCCTAGTATTTAGTAGCGTTACTCTAGCCCAAGCACCGGCTCCACCCAAGGTGGCAGCATCCAGTTATATCCTGATTGATTATGACAGCGGCCGGGTATTGGCAGAAAAAAACTCCAACCAGCGCCTGGAGCCTGCCAGCATAACCAAGATCATGACTGCATATACCATCCTGAAAGAGATCCAAAATGGCAATGTAGACCTCAAGGACAAGACCATAGTCAGTGAAAAGGCCTGGCGCATGCCAGGCTCACGCATGTTTATTGAGGTAGGCTCAAATCTCGATGTAGAAACCCTACTCAAAGGCACGATCATCCAGTCTGGTAATGACGCCAGCGTAGCCCTGGCAGAACATGTGGCAGGAAGTGAAGAGGCCTTCGCCGGCCTCATGAACAAACATGCCCAAGAGCTGGGAATGACAAATACCAATTTCATCAACAGCACCGGCATGCCCGACAGTGAACATGTGACCACAGCACAGGATGTGGCCAAGATGTCCATAGCCACCATACGCGATTTCCCAGAATTCTATTCCATGTACGCCATCAAGCAGTTCACCCATAACAATATAAAACAGTACAATCGCAATAAGCTGCTATGGCGAGACAAGTCGGTGGATGGTATCAAGACCGGACATACAGAAAATGCCGGCTACTGCCTGGCGGCGTCGGCCAAACGCGATGGCATGCGACTAATAAGCGTAGTGATGGGCACCAAGAGCGAGAAGGCCCGGGCCAAGATCAGCCAATCCCTGTTGAACTATGGCTTCCGTTTCTACGAA
>JANQEV010000011.1 GCA_028278145.1 Chromatiales bacterium
CAACGTAGTCGATATATTGGTTACCATCAGGGTCGTATATATATGCGCCGCTGGCACGATCGATGAAGACCGGATCTCCCCCGACACCTTTGAAGGCGCGTACCGGTGAGTTTACGCCCCCCGGGATGTGTTTCTGGGCCTGGATAAATCGATCGTTGGAACCGGTCATGAGTCTGAATCCTCGTTCTGTGCAAATTGTTGATGGAATTGTTCTGCTGCAGCACGTATATCTTGCTGTCCAAACAGGCCCTGGACTACCGCCAGCATATCTGCGCCTGCCTCTATCAATGCGGCGCTATTTTCCGGGGTTATGCCGCCGATGGCAACTATGGGTATCTGCAGGGCCTGTTTTGCCTCTGATAACAGATCTATTTCTGCCTGTACCGCCTGGGGTTTGGTAGTGGATGGAAAGAAGCGGCCAAAGGCTACATAGTCCACGCCTGCATCCTGGGCGGCGATAGCCAGGTCCAACTGGTTATAACAGGATACGCCTATGATTGCCGCCGGACCCAGACGGGCCCTGGCACTGGTAATATCCAGGTCGTCCCGTCCCAGGTGTACCCCGTCAGCTCCAACTGCTGCGGCAAGTTCCACATCGTCATTGATGATAAAGCAAGCCGAGTGACGTCGGCACAGCTCCAACAGCTTCCTGGTCTCAGCCAGGCGCCTGCCCTGGTCTGTTGTCTTATCCCGGTACTGAACAATCCTTGCGCCACCCTTCAGGGCTTGTTCTACCTGCTGGGTCAGATCAGTAGCTTGTGCCATCTCACTGCTGGTGATTGCATACAGACCGGATAATTTTTTGTGCGACATTTATACAGGCCCTAGGTTAACTGCTCTTGAACATGCGGTCTGGAATGGCCTGTCCGTCACTGAATCTATTCGCCTGCTGCAGGCTCTGCCAGGTGTACTCCTGGGCTTGGGCTACTGCCTCTGGCAGGGGCAGGCCAAGAGCGACCCTGGCGGCAATGGCGGCGGCAAGGGTGCAACCCGAACCATGGTAGCTGTCCGGTAGCCTGGGCCACTCCCATGAGAGCCTGTTGTCTACAGAACCCTGGTAGAGGGTGTTTGTGACCAGATCGCTCTCCTCATGAGTTCCTGTGATCAACAGATTGGCGCACCCCAGTGAGAGTATCTCCTGGGCTGATCCAGGCAGATCGTCCCGGTCGGCTATGCGCCTGGCTTCAAGCGAGTTTGGCGTCACCAGTTGTATGTGTGGCAGTAGATCATGCCGGATCGACTCCAGCAGCTCACTGCTGGAGAGCTCGCTACCACCCCCAGCGGCCAGGACCGGATCAAGGATAACTGGTATCCGCGGGTATGCTTGCAGTAAGGCAGCTATCTCCCTGCAGATCTTTGCGTCCCCGATTAGCCCTATCTTTATGGTGGCAACAGGCAGGTCTTCCAGGACTGCCAGGGCCTGTTGTCGGAACAGCTCTGGTGCCAACGGTAGTAACTGCTGTACATCATGGGTGTTTTGGATGGTATTGCAGGTGATTGCGCTAGTGGTATGACATCCTGCGGCAGCAATAGCCTCCACATCGGCATGGATACCGGCTCCACCTGTGGGGTCGTGGCCTGAGAAACATAGTACAACAGGTGGTTTTGTCGAGTTCATGAAAGATAAGTGTCCGGGTGGCTATGTTTAAGATTAATAACTGTTTTTCCCTGGAGATCATACCTGTTTTCATCTTGTATAACAGTCTGAGTGCCAGAGGCTATTTTAGCTCCTGATGATATAGGTCAAGTATCTCTGTGGTCCAACCTGTTATTCTCGGCACGTTGAACTAGGATAAATACCGCTATATGGATTGAATCTGCGGTCGTTCAATTCTGTATATATTGTCTACAATGTGTTTAGTGGTGTGCTGATAGGTGGTAAGGCTATGAAATCTGATAATGAGATGATTGAGGTTGCAACTGCATTTTGTCGGTTGATCGAATCGGTGGATGAAGCAGATTCATCCTGGCTGCACCAGTTGGCAGGGCTACTGCCGCGTCTGCATGCCGCTGTAGATGCACTGCGTGGCCACGATGCCGACCCATTTTGCCTGGTCAATACTGACCTGGATACCAGGTTTGAGATCTACTCGCGTCTACGGGATCAACTGGGCACCAAGGACAGCTACTGGATGGAGTTTGATGTGGCATTGGATGGCCAGTCCATGACTGGTAGCCTGGCAGATGACCTGACCGATATTTACTGCGACCTTAAGACCGGCCTCAGTATCCTGGATGAAGAGCCGAATCTGGCACTGGATAACTGGCGTAGTAGCTACAAGATCCACTGGGGTCAGCATCTGGTGGATGCATCACGTCATCTGTATGAACTGGATACCCGCAAGCAGTTATCATCCTGATTCGTACCCTGGGGTTGATGTTCGCACTATCGCCCCAATCTAGATGGGTGTTCAGGCCCTCAAATTAGGTATTTAAGACCCGCCAGGAGCGGGTCTATTTCCCTTAGATCTACTGTATATCTGTAGGAAAAACTGAACATAAACCTTTTGTTTTGTCAGGTATAAATCCGGGAAAACTTGATTTATTGCCTGAAAGACCATGATAATGATCATGGTTATTCCGATACGCCAACTAATATGAGTGTGTCGATCAGATCAATTTGAATTGGAGTAGTAACATTATGTCTGAAACATCAGCCATCCAGTTGTCGGAAAAAGACATCAGCCTAACTGCACCGGCTCAGTCCAAGATGGCTGAACTAGTCCAGCAGGTAGAAGGAGACGTCAAGGGTATCAGAGTCTACGCAGCCCCAGGTGGTTGCAGTGGTATGAGCTTTGGCATGACATTTACCGATCAGATCAACGATAACGACGGTCTGCTCGAGTGCGAAGGATTCAGTGTGGTAGTGGATATGGCAACCCTGCAGCATATGCGTGGTGTCGAGATCGACTTTGCAGACCAGGGCGGAGCACCAAGCTTCGTGTTCAACAACCTGCAGCCCATGCCGCAAGCCGGTGGTAGCGCCTGTGGTGGTTGCAGCTCATCTTCCCCACAGGGAGGCGGTTGCTCCTGATCAGGAATCATCACTGCCAGAAAAACCCGCTGACTTCGGTCTGCGGGTTTTTTTATGCTCTTGAGTTGAATAACTGTAGAAACAGAGGGTTTTACCCTGGTCGTCCTTGATATAGGGTGAAGCAAGATGCCTGCGTTGAGTGTCGGTTGAAGGATGGAGATGATATGCGCCCAGCTTTGTTGTCCCAAATACTTGAGCGTGAATTTAGTAGTGCCAGTGAAGGTCACCATACCCCGGTTATGCTATGGGGGCCGCCTGGTGTAGGTAAATCCCAGATAATTGCCGATATCGCCCACAGACATGGCGCTGCCTTGATCGATATCCGTCTGTCGCAAATGGAGCCCAGTGATCTGCGTGGTATCCCATTCCGGGTGGAGGATGTGGTGGAGTGGGCTATCCCGGCCATGCTTCCGGATGAGCAGCGACATGGCCCTGAGGGAATACTGTTTCTGGATGAGATCTCATCGGCGCCACCAACCGTTTCTGCCGCCGCCTATCAGTTGATTTTGGATCGGCGCCTGGGTGAGTACAGCGTACCTGAGGGATGGGCCATATTTGCCGCCGGAAACCGGCAGGGTGATCGTGGTGTTACCTACAGTATGCCTTCACCCCTGGCCAACCGTTTCTCCCACTTTGAGATCGAAGTAAACCTGGATGACTGGGTACACTGGGCCTATGCCCAAGGCATAGATGAGCGGCTGATAGCCTTTCTGCGCTTTCGCCCCGACCTGCTGTTTGACTTTGATCCATCGCATAATCCGGTGGCCTTCCCGTCGCCCCGCACCTGGGAGTTTGCGCATCGTGCACTGCAGAAATTTGGTGGGCGTACCGATCTGCTTTCCGGTGCCCTGCAGGCCTGTGTGGGTCCGGCGGCTGGTATCGAACTGACCGCCTTTGTGGACAACCTGCACAAGCTTCCAGATATAGATGCCATTGCCCGGGGTGAGGCAATGCCGGTACCAACTGAAACCGATCTGCAGTATGCCGTGGCCTCGGCCCTTGTGGCCCGTGCCATTCGTGCCAAGGGAGAAGAGGGTGGTAATCAGATCCTGGGGAATATCCTGGAGTACGCCGGGCACTTCCCGCAGCGGGAGATGGGGGTGATGTTGGTTTCAGACCTGTATCGTGCCGTGGGTCAGGATTTGTGTCAGGTGCCGCAGTTTAATGATTGGGCCAAAGTTGTGGCCGAAGTGATGCTGTTTGAGTCGTAGCCGTTTTCAGGCAGGAGCTGTATGACTGAAGACATAGTAACCAAGCTGAGTGCAGCAAGAACCAAGCTAATACTGGATAAGCCGTTTCTGGGGGCTCTGGTGTTGCGTCTACCGCTGGTAGCTGCAGATCCCAGTTGGTGCCGCACAACTGCTACCGATACCCGTACCCTTTTCTATAACGAGAAATACATCAAAGCTTTGTCCCCTGATGAGACCCAGTTTGTACTGGCCCACGAGGCGCTCCATTGTGCCTTGTCGCACTTTACCCGCCGCGGTCACCGCAACAAGCATCGCTGGGATCTGGCCTGTGACTTCGCCATAAATCCCCTGTTGCTGGCAGAAGGGCTCAAGCCAACCCCAGATGCACTGATGCTGGAACAGTTCAAAGATATGACGGCAGAGGAGATCTATCCCTGCCTGGATGAATTTGAGGATTCAGAAAGTGAGGATCAGCACCTCTATGATGACTCGGAGAGTGAAGGCGGGCAGAGTGGTAACGCCGAAACTGGCAGTGGCATACCGCAGGATAATAATAAGGGAGATGGTGCTGGGCGTCCGCAAACCATGAGCCAGGATGAGATGGAGTCCCTGGCAACCCAGTGGCGGCAGCGCATGGCAGGCGCTGCACAACAGGCGCTACAGGCGGGGAAACTTGGTGGTGCCATGGCAAGGATGGTGGATCATCTGCTGCAGCCACAGTTGCCATGGCGCATGTTGTTGGCGCGCTTTGTTACTGCCCTGGGGCGTGATGACTACAGCTATTCACGCCCTTCCCGGCGCGAGGGGGCCGCTATACTTCCCAGTCTGCGCAGCCATACCATCAATGTCACTGTGTTTCTGGATAGTAGTGGCTCTGTCTCCGATGAGGAGATGCAGGAGTTCCTGAGTGAGGTGGATGCCCTTAAAGGGCAGGTGAATGCCCGGGTAACACTGCATGCCTGCGATGCTGAGCTGGCCCCTGGAGGCCCCTGGGTGTTTGAGAGCTGGGAGGAACTTAAACTGCCACCGGGAATCAGTGGTGGTGGCGGTACCAGTTTTATTCCCCCATTCGAGTGGCTTGAACAGCAGGATATGCAGCCTGATCTGATGCTCTTCTTTACCGATGCTCAGGGCGAGTTTCCCGAGCGGGAGCCGGTGACGCCGGTGGTCTGGCTGGTGAAAGGTAAGAGTCCGGTCCCCTGGGGTGAACGGATACAGTTGAATTAGTAGATACTGGTTAGGGCATTACGGGTAGTTGAGAGGATATGACCATAGACAGTGAACAACTAAGTCATGAAGACAGCCTGCGTCTCAACGTGCTGATGGCCAATGCTGAGGCGGTACGCATCGATGAGAATTATATGGTGGTTTATGGACTGTGCGATGGGAGGGAGATGAAAGTGGAACTCAATCCCACCTGTCGCGATGATCGTTATATGAGCTCAGTGCGGGCACTGATTTCCGATATTGTTCTGGGTCATCCGGAAGGATATCCGGTCTATATTAGCGCCTGGACCCGTACCGGCCAGCTCTCTTCAGATGCCAACCTGGAAGACATGCTGAAGCTGGGTGAGCCGGAGGCGGTGTTGGCCTTGGCGCGTAATACCAGGTTGAGTGTCAGGCTGGCCGAGTTGGCCTGGTGGGCAGTGCCCACTTCTGAGATAGCACGACATATGCTGCAGCATGCGGAGATTGTGCAGGGAGAGGTAGGGCAGACTCTGGCCAGGCATCTGATAGAACATCTCCCTTTTGAGACAGAGCCGGAGGAGATGATCGAGACCATCCGCCTGGTTTTACAGTCCGGTCTGGTGGAGGCGGCGGCACGGGAGCGGTTATGGTCGCAGTCAGGCAGGAAGCAGGCCTATCGGATCGGTTTCCTGCAGCAGCAGCCAGATGCGCTGCCGTTACAACTGACTGCCCGTGCCGACTTTGATGAGACAAGAGAGCTGCTGACCCAGGTGCAGGACAGGCTAAGCCAACTGTTATTGAGACTGCTGGATGCCCCTGGCCAGACCTATCTTGCAGCCGTGTCAGATGTGTTGCACAGTCCTGGTAACCAGGTGGTAGCATCTGAAATCCTGAATTGTATCGGCAGCTACTGTGGTGACCTTGGTGTTGCATGTGGTGAACGGCCGGATTCTGATGCTATCCACGCTGCGGTGAATGCGTGGGGCGGTTGGGCCGATTTGCCTGATGTGTTGCATGGATTAGAGGATGAAATAAAGGCCATACTGTTTCTCTCCTGTGTAAACGAGGAACTTTTCTACCCCGTCTTTGCCCGCACCACCGCCAGCGGTAGCCTGTTGCGAAAGAAGCTGCAACCGGTAAGTGACCGAATATTGGAGCAGATTCGGGTGTTGCAGGGATAACCATGTCCAAGATCAATATCGTTAAGGTATCAATGAATGTGACCGTCACTGTACCGTCCTCAATACTGGAGGATAGGACTGGGCATCTGCCGCAGGAGTTGGGGGAGAGGCTGGCACAACAGGTCCATGACTATAGTGAGCAGGAGGGATTGGGTTATTTCCCTCCGCTTGTCTATTGCAGTGAGCACGGGCTAGTGGATTCAGATCTGTTGACCCAGCATCAGCATGTAGCTGGCTATGCTTGCCAGTTTGCTGCTACGGAAGTCAGGATGAAGCTGACGCCGGTGTTTTCCCATCTGCGTATGGAGCAGGTACAGAGCAGT
This sequence comes from Chromatiales bacterium, assembly GCA_028278145.1. Taxonomy (GTDB): domain Bacteria; phylum Pseudomonadota; class Gammaproteobacteria; order Chromatiales; family Chromatiaceae; genus JAAGZL01. Next base: position 6,917 of record JANQEV010000011.1, read on the forward strand.
GCCTACACCATGCCCCAGGTGCGTATTGGCCAAGAGGAAGCACTGGAGAGCCTGGCGCGTCACTTTACTCCTGCTCAGGTGCGTATGGAGTTGGTTGCCTCGTCGTTGGAGCGGGGTGTTGTTGAAGGTGTTGAGCGGCTAGCGGCCCATAAGGTGCGGCGTTGGCTGGAGGGGCGATTCGATGCGGTGGATGTTACCGGTGCCCACATCTGTGATCAGTAGCCTTTTAGAATGGTTTCAGGCTGGCCAGTAGCACCACGGCAAACAGTACCAGCACCGGACCCTCATTGAACCAACGGTACCACTTGTGGCTACGGGTGTTGCGGTCTGCAGCAAAGTCCTGCATCAGCTTGCCGCAGTAGAGCTGGTAGATCACCAGCAGGGCGATCAGTCCCAACTTAATGTGTAGCCACCACATGCTGCTAAATGCCGTCCAGGCATAGTCATACAGCATCCAGAATCCGAAGAACAGAGTCAGGATCATCCAGGGCAGGGTGAAGTAGTAGAGTTTGCGTTCCATGATCTTGAAACGTTTGTTGCCTGCTTCATCTTCTGTCATGGCGTGATAGACGAATAACCTGGGCAGATAAAATAGCCCGGCGAACCAGGTCACCATAAAGATCATATGCCAGGCCTTAAGCCACATCTTGTATACCCCTTATTATTAATTGAACGTTGAGATTATTTTTTTTGATGTACTCAGCTCTTAGGTGGCTCACTGGCATCGTGATACAGGGATTGCAGCAGCTCTTCACGCTTGCTGGCAGAATCTGATGCGGACTCAGGTCCGGTGTCCGGTTTGCCGCGAAAGAATTCACCAATGGCTCGGAATATGCGCTTCAGTGCACGCCAGATCTTTGGTAACAGCCATGCGACTATCAGAATAAAGAGTACCAGGCCCGCAACAAACAGCCATGGGTATTGCAGTGAAGCCCAGAGCCCGCCTATTACCACCAGGTCCTCAGTAACGGATGCGGTCCAGTTGGTAAAGGGTTCGGGTGATGTATTGATCAGGGCTCTGGTGCCGGTCTTGGTGAAATGGCTGGTAGCAGATAGACCACCACCGATGAGTATGGCCACTAACTCTGCCGCTGGGCCTATATCCAGGCCTTGAGCCATGCCTGCTGCCATTAGTGCACCGGCTGGTATGCGGATAAATGTGTGTAATACATCCCATCCGGTATCAACGCCAGGGATCTTGTCGGCGAAAAACTCCACGCAGTACATGAAGCCGGCAGCCAGTAGTACCATTGGGTCAGTCAGGATCTGCAGGTCAGGAGGAAGGTCCACACTGCCAGTGGCTCCCAGGTAGCCAAGCACCAGGATGGATGCATAGAGGTTGATGCCTGCGGCCCAGGCCACGCCCAGGGTTAGGGAGATCGCTTCAATGGTTTCCATAGATCAGGTCCTTATTAACCGTACGGTTGATGCTATTTTACACGTCACCAACTCAATGGACAGCATCACAATGGTCGCGGTTCATTTCCCATTGCCCAAAAACGTCTGGGCCAGGGTGTGATATAGGGGCCTGGGGCATACCAGATGGGCACTACCGTAGGCAAGGAATGATGTAGCTATCAGTGGCAGCAGCATATCCTGGTTGTCTGTCATTTCCATCACAATGATAAACGCAGTGATGGGCGCCTGCACAACGCCGGAGAAGTAGGCCACCATACCGAGCATTACCATGGCTGCCAGGGGAGCTATTGGCAACCAGTGCCCCAGGTCGGCCCCAATTCCAGCGCCAGTGGCCAGAGATGGTGCGAAAATCCCTCCCGGGATACCACTGAGATAGGAGGCCATGGTTGCCCCTATTTTACTTAGCGGAAACAGGGGGTCGAATTCTGCAGTTCCGGTAACTATGGCCTTGGCGGCATGGTAGCCGGTACCGCTGGATTGATAGCCAGAATAGTAGCCGATCAGGGCCACAGCAGCTCCACAGATGATGGCAACCTTGTAGGGATAGTTGCGGATGAAGGGCGCAGCCACATCTGTCAGATAGAGCAGCAGCGAGGTGAACATGCCTCCCAGCAGGCCGCCAATGATGCCGCACACCAGTACGGCTCCCCATGCTGTAATATCCGGCAGGTAGGCACTGGTAGTGCCAAAATAGTGGTACTGGCCCAGGATCATCATGGCAATGAGGCCGGCAAATACTACTGCTGTGGTTACTATGCCGCTGTTTCTCTGCTCGAACGACTTGCTCATCTCCTCAATGGCGAACACTATCCCCGCCAGTGGCGTATTGAATGCTGCAGCTATGCCGGCAGCGGAACCCGCCAAAATAAGTCCTCGCTCCATGTAGTGGGGCGGAAATTTCGCAAAGCGTCCCAGGGAGTACATGATGGAGGCGCCGATATGCACCGATGGTCCTTCCCGCCCTATAGATGCGCCGAAGATCAGACCCATTACGGTTAGCACAATCTTGCCGATGGCAATGCGTATGGAGAGTAGTTTGGATTTACTGCGTGTTTCCAGGGCTGCGATGGCCTGCGGAATGCCGCTGCCCTGGGAGCCTGGTGCCAGATTACGCGTCATCCACACGATCAGTGCCAGTCCCAAAGGGGTCATGATGAGTGGTATCCAGTGCCCCTCGGCGGCTATGCGATGAAACAGCATATCTGCTTTTTCGCTCAGGATAGCGAATAGTGCAGACACTGAGCCTACCAGGATGGCACCTATCCAGAATACCAGGCGGACCTTCCAGGCCTTGAGGGAAAATAGCTTGCGTCTTGATCGGCGCAGGTGTTTACGCATAGCTATACATTGACTCGGTTGTTATTAGGATGGGTCCATTATAACCATAAGAAACTGCTAATGTGCGGTTATTTGACTTGGTTCATTGGTGGGAATATATTCATCTCTAACTCTGTTTGCTCTGTTATTTCAGACAACAGGGGTACTCCATTTCATCCGGGGCGGCATGTAGGCCGCTTTTTTTATTGCGGGATCAGTTCATGGTTAAAGTTGGAATTGTCGGGGGCACTGGATATACCGGTGTCGAGTTATTACGTATCCTGGTACAGCACCCGGAGGTGGATCTGAAAGTGATCACCTCACGTTCTGAGGCTGGCACCCCGGTGGCGGAACTCTTCCCCAATCTACGCGATAAGGTGAGCCTGGATTTTGTGGCGCCAGATATGTCACAGCTGGCAGAGTGCGACCTGGTTTTCTTTGCTACTCCTAATGGTACTGCCATGCAGATGGTACCGGAGCTGCTGGAGAACGGGATAAAAGTGGTTGATCTCGCTGCGGACTTTCGTCTCAATGATCCTGTGGTTTGGAGTAAGTGGTACGGGATGGAGCATGCCTGCCCGGAACTGCTGGATGAAGCGGTCTATGGCCTGCCGGAGATCAATCGCAATGCCGTAGCTGGGGCACGCCTGGTAGCCAATCCGGGATGTTATCCCACGGCTGTAACCCTGGGATTCCTGCCACTCATTTCTAATGGGCTTCTGGATATCCAGAGTTTGATTGCAGATACCAAGTCCGGAGTAAGCGGAGCTGGACGTGCGGCGGCGGTTCCTACCCTCATGGGTGAGTGTGGGGAGAGCTTTAAGGCCTATGCAGTTCCAGGACACAGGCACCTGCCGGAGATCTCCCAGACCCTGTCGCTGATGGCCGATTCAGAGGTTGGGCTGACATTTGTGCCTCATCTGGTGCCTATGATCCGTGGCATTCATGCCACCCTGTATGGTCGGATAAATGGCGAATCCGATCTGCAGACTCTGTTTGAACAACAGTATGCCAATGAGCCATTTGTGGATGTATTGCCACAGGGAGGGCATCCGGAGACCCGTAGTGTACGGGGCGTTAATACCTGCCGCATTGCTGTCCACCGTCCACAGAATAGTGATACGGTTGTGGTGCTTTCCGTAATCGATAATCTGGTCAAGGGCGCAGCCGGACAGGCGGTTCAAAATATGAATCTGATGTCTGGCCTGGATGAGAAGCTGGGCTTGGATTCGGTTGCGCTGCTCCCATGATGTCCGACGCCTGCTGGTAAAGGCATAGTAAACCTTGTTCCGCTAATAACTATAGATAATTGATAATATGTTTGGGAGACGCCAGACACCAATAATCAGCCACCGGCCAGCTGTGTCGGGATACCTTATTGGCCTGGTGGTCGTTGCCATGATTGGGTTGGCTGGCATGGGCTTGAAGTATTGGATTCCTGACCTCATATCTGAGAAACAAGTTGCTAAAGCTCCAGATGTCTCTGTGCCGTCCGTGGAGCCGCTACAGCAGGAGATATTGCGTCAGAGTGCGGTTATTGAAGGGCTGAATCGTGAACGGGCCGAACTGCTACAGCGTATTGCCAAGCTGGAGCGCATCAGTCAGATTGACCGGGAGTCGGTATCCAGGGTACAGGATAAGCTGAAACAAGATCAGAGCGAGCGCCACAAGCTTGAAGAGGAAATACTGTTTCTGCGCAACATTGTAGCAACCAGGTCAGGTAATGGAGTTCTCAATCTGCAACGCTTGCGGTTGCAACAAGGAAAAAGAGAGAATAGTGTTTTCTATGCATTTACCGTAAGCAAGGTGCTCAAGGATTCAGAGTATATGGAAGGGTGGGCCTATCTTAGTTTGAGTGGAAAGCAGGGTAAGGCCAAGCGTACTCTGACCCTGAAAGAGTTAACTGGGAGTCAGAAGGAGAGTCTGAAACTAAGGTTCAAGCATTTTCAGAATCTGGAAGGGGAATTATTACTTCCGGGTGGTTTCAAACCAACAGGTGTTACAATAGAGGTCAAACCGACGGGCAAGAAATTCACCCCGGTCAAGAAGAGTTTTAAATGGGTCGTCCAAGGCTAGCAAGACTGACGAGGATTTTTATATGGTATTTGGTAAATCTAAGGCTCCAAAGATCGCTACAGTAATCGGCGCTGGAACGGAAGTAGTTGGTGATATCTTTTTTTCCGGTGGACTGCATGTAGATGGCAGAGTCAAAGGGAATGTGCAGGCTGAACCAGATAGCACCGCGGCTCTGACTCTTAGTGAACAGGGGGTTATCGATGGTGATATCAGCGTTCCGAATGTGGTGGTTAACGGAGAAGTGATTGGTGATGTACATGGCGGGCATAGGGTTGAATTGGCCCCCAAGGCCAAGGTTACCGGAACCGTCTACTATAATCTGTTAGAAATGGCGATGGGTGCCGCGGTTAATGGGCAACTGATCCATACCGATGAGCCGCAACGCCGACTTGCATATGATAACGATGTAATTGATGTTTCAGATGTGTCTGATATCACTGATGAAACTGATACGGTTGTGGGAAAATAGGCCGCAGATAAACTATCTGTATGCCGTAACTGGGTTTTTAGATAGATCGGCCCTGTTGAGTGAGGAGTAGATGTAATGAGTACGACAGAGACAGAAAGTCAATTGAAATTTACCTCGGCTGCTGCCGCAAAGGTGGCTTCCCTGATAGATGAGGAGGGAAATCCCGCTCTAAATCTGAGGATATATGTACAGGGTGGAGGTTGTTCCGGATTCCAGTATGGCTTTACCTTTGACGATAAAATCACAGAAGGTGATGTTAAGGTAGTGACCGATGGGGTGGGTTTGCTCATCGATCCCATGAGTATGCAGTATCTTATGGGCGCAGAAGTGGACTATGTAGAGGGTCTGCAGGGTGCCTCGTTTGTAATACGCAATCCAAATGCCCAGACTACCTGCGGCTGTGGATCATCATTCTCCACCTGAATCAGTGTGGAAAATGAGCGAAAAAAGGGGGCTTGGCCCCCTTTTTTTATCTTTGCGTATTTTGGGCGGACTGGTAATATTTCATGTATGAGTGGTAAGAGATAGGCCGGAAGCACTGCATGAACGATGTAACAAAAAACAAGGTGTACGATCTTCGTAGTACATATCTATTCTCCGTGTTGGATGACTCTCAGCTAGAGCGGGTGGCAACAATGGGGATGCCGGCCCAACTAAGTGATGGCGAGCAGTTGTTTACTACGGGTGACAAGGCCAAGGTGTTCTACCTGGTGCTTGAAGGGCAGATCAAGCTATTTCGCCTGGCATCTTCCGGAGACGAAAAGGTTATTGAAATTGTACGTGCTGGAAACACCTTCGCCGAAGCCCTTATGTTTCAGTCACAACAGACCTTCCCGGTTAGCGCTCAAGCTATTGGTGATGTAAAGCTGCTGGCCTTTTCTCATAACTCCTTTCTGGAACTGCTGCGTGAGTCGGTGGATACCTGCTTTCGACTCATGGGGGATATGAGTGCCCGTCTGCGGCATATGATCATGGAGATCAACGACCTGACCCTGCAAAACGCCACTGGCCGGGTTGCCGGCTACCTGTGTAGCCAGGTGCATGGCAAGAATGGCAATGGCGGTATTGACGGATTTGACCTGGCCGCCCCCAAGGGAGTGCTGGCTTCCAGACTCTCGGTGAAGCCTGAGACCTTCTCTCGGATCCTGCACAACCTGATGGACAAGAATATTATCTCAGTCAAGGGTGGGCATATCGATGTCCTGGATGTAGATGAGCTGCGTTCTATCGCCCAGGCCACAGATTTTTGCCCTAAGAGTATAGTCCCGCCACCCGCTTGATTGCAGGTGGTTAAGGCTGACTAGTCTCTGTTACCACCCGGACATGCTCCACCTTTAAAATCCTGGGGCCAACAGCTCCGGTTCCATAGTTTAATGATCCAGCTACTGTTTGGTGGTTTGGGCCAGCAGGGAGCGGGTCAAAAGATCCAGGGTGGCGGTTAGGCGTTTGCTGCTTTTCAGGAATTGCCTTTTATAGCGCTTTTCAATGGGGGCTGAGGCCGGCAGTTTTACCGTGAGTGGATTGCGGTGCCTGCCGTTGACCCTGAATTCATAATGCAGGTGGGGGCCGGTGGCCAGGCCGCTCTTGCCCACATAGCCAATGGTCTGTCCCTGCTTTACCCGGGAGCCTCTTTTTACCTTGCTGCGGTATCTGGACATATGGGCGTAGAGGGTGGTGTATTGACTGCCGTGCTTTATGATTACCGTACGGCCATAGCCGCCCTTGGTGCCACGAAATACTACCCGTCCATCACCTGCAGCCCTGATAGGGGTGCCGGTAGCAGCGGCATAGTCCACACCGCGGTGCGGACGTTTTTTCCCCAATACCGGATGGTAGCGCTCTTTGGTAAAACGTGACGAGATGCGGCGAAAATCCACCGGTGCGCGCAGAAAAGCCTTGCGCATACTCTTGCCGTCAGGTGAGTAGTAATCAGAGTCACCGTTCTCTTTTTCATGGCGTATGGCCCGATACACCTTGCCGCGGTTTACAAACTCTGCCGCAAGAATGCGACCGTTTCCATGGCGGTTACCATTCAGAAACCCTTCCTCATATACCACCGAGAAGCGGTCGCCCTTGCGGATCTCCAGGGCGAAATCGATGTCCCAGCCAAATATGGTGGCCAGATCCATGATCAACGCGTCAGACAGACCGGCCTTCTGGGCGCTGAGATAAAAAGAGCTGACTATGGTGCCGGACAGGTAGCCCAGGCGTTTTTCCACTTGCTTGATGTCTATCCTGGCTTGGAAATCGTTTCCATTAGGTGTGAAATGCAGGGCTTCCACTGGGTTGCGTTGATAGATGAGCTCCTGCAGTTGACCCTGTTTGTCCAGCCTGATCTTTATGGATTCTCCAGGCCTGATATTGGTAAGTTGCTTGGCTTCCTTGCTGCTATTGGTTATGCGGTGCAGTAGTTTTGCTGACAGGCCCAAACGGGAGAATATCCGGGCTAGAGAGTCACCACTGGTTACTGTCTCTTCCAGCCATTTTTCCTCTGCTTGGTCAGGTTTGCTCTCTGACTCATGTTGTACTGAGGAGGTCTTTGGCTGTGGCAGGGCCAATGCGATGCTAACGTCACCAGCCTGCATAGGAACAGGCTGCTTGTCAGGAATAGGGATAATCTTGGATGTTACTGGATCTGGCTGTTGTGGAGTAATCTCTGATTCCACCAGATTGGGCAGCTGATTAGGCGTGTTATCACTGTCGGTCTCAATTTCAGGGATAGCCAGGCTCACATTATTCACCACCTGGGTAGATGCATTGGTAGTTACGGGAGTGTCATCACCGGAGATGAAGGAGTATGTGACAGAGACGCAGAGAATCAGGGCGGAGATGACCACTAGGCCTTTTTTTAATGGCGATTTTCCTCGGGTTTCCAATCGGTGTGAGGAAAGGTAGGGCCTGAAATCATTTCTCATGCGGTAATTCTGTATAAAAGTGCTGTGGGATTATTATGTCGGAAACCGATGGCTTTTCACAGCGGCTTGTATTTGATTGATCACTGGAGAGGTTATTGCTAGGGCTATTATGCTGGCAGTATGCCTCTGTTTTGCCTTTAGCCCGTGCTATTTCTATTTATTGCAGGGGCAATAGGTTACTTTTTACCTCTTCTTCTAGTACATTGTGCGCCCCGATATCGCTATAGACCATATATTTAAGTAAGAGAGAAACAGTTATGACATCAGTCGCTGAAGCCATGGAGCTGATTAAGCGCGGAGCAGATGAGATCCTCCTTGAGGAGGGGCTGGTAAAGAAGCTGGAGCGTGGCAAGCCGCTACGCATCAAGGCCGGGTTTGATCCCACAGCTCCTGATCTGCATCTGGGCCATACGGTGCTGATAAACAAGCTGCGCCAGTTCCAGGAGCTGGGGCACGAGGTGATGTTTCTGATCGGTGATTTTACCGCCATGATCGGCGATCCCACAGGAAAGAGCGCAACCCGTCCGCCCCTGACCCGGGATGAGGTGCTGGAGAATGCCAAGACCTATGAGCATCAGGTGTTCAAGATCCTGGATGCAGAAAAGACCGATGTATTCTTCAATTCCTCCTGGATGGGGGGCATGAGCGCTGCTGATATGATCGGTCTGGCGGCCAAGCACACCGTGGCGCGTATGCTGGAGCGGGATGATTTCAACAAACGTTACAAGGGTGGGCAGTCTATCTCAGTGCATGAGTTTCTCTATCCCCTGGTTCAGGGCTACGATTCGGTGGCCATGAAGGCGGATGTGGAACTGGGTGGTACCGATCAGAAGTTCAATCTGCTGGTGGGGCGCCAACTGCAGGAGACATACGGCCAGGAACCCCAGGTGTGCCTGACCATGCCTATACTGGAAGGGTTGGACGGGGTGCAGAAGATGTCCAAGTCCCTGAATAACTATATCGGCATCACAGATACGCCAGATGATATGTTCGGCAAGATCATGTCCATATCTGATGACCTGATGTGGCGCTACTTTGAGCTGCTCAGTTTTAAGTCCATGAAGGAAATAAATGACCTGCGCCAGCAGGTGGAACAGGGATTGAACCCGCGTGATGCCAAGGTGCAACTGGCCATGGAGCTGGTAGGGCGTTTCCATACTCCGCAAGATGCTGAGCGCGCCAACGAGAGCTTTGTAGCCCGTTTCCGCAAGGGTGCTATGCCGGATGATATGCCAGAGCTGGAACTTACTGCAGGTGAGGGGATGCCTATTGCCAACCTGCTCAAGGAGGCAGGGCTGGTGAGTAGTACCTCCGAGGCCATGCGTATGATCAAGCAGGGGGCGGTGAAGATAGATGGTGAACGGGTGGAGGATAAGGGTCTGGTTATGCAGGCTGGAACCACCCATATCTACCAGGTCGGTAAGCGTCGTTTTGCCCGGGTAACCCTGGCCTGAATTCAGGGGTTTCCCAGGGTTAATCTGCACGCATTTCGCTTATTGTAAAAAAACTGAAAATAACTGTTGCAAGGTCTGATCAGCTGCGTATAATGCGCGCCTTCGGTTGTTGATCGGGGCTAGGAAAACAGGCCTGCAACAGCTGGAAATCGCAGCCATTTTCAAGCTTGGAAATGGAGTCAAAAAAGTTCTTGACCAGCGATTGGGGGTACGTATAATGCGCACCTCATTCGGGGACGGCAGATTTATCGCCTAACCGACAACCTGATATGGCAAATTAGCTATTGACGGCCAAAGACGGAGGTTGCTACAATTGTCCGTCTTGATCCGATGAAAATCGGATCCGCTCTTTAACAATATGATTAGGTAATTTGTGTGGGTGCTCCGTTGGTATCCGGCTTCGGCCAAAAGAGATATCGATGAAGTATCTATCAATTCCAACGAAACGATAGTGATTTATCGAGCCAAGATTTGGTCTCATCTTATAGAGACTGTTCAAACTTAAACTGAAGAGTTTGATCCTGGCTCAGATTGAACGCTGGCGGTATGCTTAACACATGCAAGTCGAACGGCAGCATAAAAGAGCTTGCTCTTTTGATGGCGAGTGGCGGACGGGTGAGTAACGCGTAGGAATCTGCCTAGTAGTGGGGGACAACTCGGAGAAATCCGAGCTAATACCGCATACGCCCTACGGGGGAAAGCAGGGGATCTTCGGACCTTGCGCTATTAGATGAGCCTGCGTTGGATTAGCTTGTTGGTGAGGTAATGGCTCACCAAGGCTGCGATCCATAGCTGGTCTGAGAGGACGATCAGCCACACTGGGACTGAGACACGGCCCAGACTCCTACGGGAGGCAGCAGTAGGGAATATTGGACAATGGGGGCAACCCTGATCCAGCAATGCCGCGTGTGTGAAGAAGGCCTGCGGGTTGTAAAGCACTTTCAGTAGAGAAGAAATACTTAAGATTAATACTCTTAAGGACTGACGTTATCTACAGAAGAAGCACCGGCTAACTCTGTGCCAGCAGCCGCGGTAATACAGAGGGTGCGAGCGTTAATCGGAATTACTGGGCGTAAAGCGCGCGTAGGCGGTCGGATTAGTCGGGTGTGAAAGCCCAGGGCTTAACCTTGGAATTGCACTCGAAACTGTCCGGCTAGAGTATGGGAGAGGGAAGCGGAATTTCCGGTGTAGCGGTGAAATGCGTAGATATCGGAAGGAACACCAGTGGCGAAGGCGGCCTTCTGGACTAATACTGACACTGAGGTACGAAAGCGTGGGTAGCAAACAGGATTAGATACCCTGGTAGTCCACGCAGTAAACGATGAGAACT
>JANQEV010000022.1 GCA_028278145.1 Chromatiales bacterium
ACAGTTGGGACGCCTGGGCCAGGAACCTGTGGTTGGCCGATGGCAGGCGCTGTGGCCCAGCCGGGTTTCCAGCGCCGACCGCGCGGCGGTGAGACGTGCGCTGGACGAGGTCGAGGCGGGCGACATCGCCAAACGCCAGATCGGCAGTCTGTCCGGCGGCCAACTACAGCGCGTGCTGTTGGCCCGGGCGTTGGTAGGCGAGCCGCGCATCCTGATCCTCGACGAGCCGACAGCCAACATTGATCAGCGTCTCGAGAGCGAGATATTCGAGCTGCTCAAGTTGATCAATGCACGTATGACCATCCTTGTCGTATCGCACGACGTGGCTTTCATCTCACGCTACGTGAGCAGGGTCGCCTGCGTCAATCGGACCTTGATCTGTCACCGCACAGAAGCGCTAGACAGTACGGTGATTCAGGAACTCTATGGAGAGCACGTGCGCATGATCGCGCACGGGCATTAGTGCTTAAAGGCCCTAGCATGGACGGTTTTTTCACCGCACTAACCCAGCACACCTTCCTGCAGACCGCTGTTGCTACAGCGCTCCTAGCCAGCATCGGCTGCGGGGTGATGGGTTCTTATGTTGTCGTCAAACGTATTGCTTTTCTTGCCGGTGGCATCGCCCACTCGGTACTTGGCGGTATGGGCGCAGCTGTGTATTTCGGATTCGAACCACTGCACGGCGCTTTACCGGCTGCAGTGCTGGCCGCACTATTGATCGGCTGGGTCCGCCTGTACTGGCGCGCGCAAGAGGATACCTTGATCAGTGCGCTGTGGGCTATCGGCATGGCGATCGGTGTGCTGTTTATTGCCAAGGCGCCCGGTTATCAGGCCGATCTGATGAGCTACCTGTTCGGCAATATCCTGCTGGTTCCACGTGAAAGCCTGTGGTTTATGATCGCTTTGGACGTGCTGCTACTGACGATTGTCGCGATCTATCATCGCCAGTTCCTGGTAGTCGTATTCGACGAAGAGTTTGCCCGCTTGCGCGGCGTGCCGGTCGGATTCTTCTACCTGCTGTTGCTGGTTCTGGTCGCGGTCACGGTGGTGTTGTTGATCCAGGTTGTTGGACTGATCCTGGTGCTGGCTCTGCTGACGCTGCCGGCCGCCGTGGCAGGTCACTATGTGCATTCGCTCGGTCGCATGATGCTGATTGCAACCGTGCTGGGGGCACTGTTGAGCGTTACTGGCCTGGCATTGTCATACGGTCCTGACCTGCCAGCCGGCCCCACCATCATCCTGCTTGCTGGTGGAGCCTATGTCTTATCCGCGGTTGTGACGCAAGTCCTCAGTCGCCGCCGTGCGCAACTGGCCGCCACGCGAGATGCGTGGCAAGGAGAAAAACATGAATAAAAAAGAGCTTTCCCATGTATTGGAGCGAGCCGATGCGCTGTGCCAAGAACGTGGAGCACGGCTGACCGAACAACGCAAGACCGTCCTTCAGTTGCTGTGTGTATCGGACAAGCCACTCAGTGCTTACGACCTATTGGAGCGTATGCGTGGTGTTGTCAAGAATCCTGCACCACCGACGGTCTACCGAGCATTGGATTTCCTGCTCGAGCAGGGTCTGGCGCACAAGCTCGAGAGCCTGCACGCCTATGTGGGTTGTGCACATCCGGATCATCCACATGCCAGCCAGTTCCTGATTTGTGATGACTGCGGGGAGGTGACCGAGGTTGAAGACCCCAGTGTAGCCAAGAGCCTGAAAGCGGCTGGCAAGGCGATTGGATTCCGCACCAAGCGGCCAGTCGTTGAACTGCTGGGAATCTGTGCACAGTGCAGCGCGAAGCAAGATGAATTCGCATGAGCCACACCCCAAACCCTGTTAACTAAATGATATGGAGATACCCTGATATGCGTCTGAAACACATCGCCTTGACTGCCTCACTACTGACCCCACTGGCGCTCACCGCAGCCGGGGCAGGCGCTGAAGAGAAACATGACCATGATCACGAACATCGCCAGCACGATGCTCACGTACATGGCATTGCTGCGCTGAACCTAGCGCTTGAAGGCGAAGAGGTACACATTGAACTCGACAGTCCGGCTGCTAACATCGTCGGATTTGAACATGCACCTTCATCGGAGGCCGACCATGCCGCTGTTGACAAGGCAGTGGCCACGCTGAAAAAAGGTGATCAGCTATTCCGGTTCAACAACGAAGCTGGCTGCCGAATGGAAAAGGCTGATGTCACCTCCGCGTTGCTCAACGATGAGCATGACGACCATGGTGACAAGCACTCGGATGATCACGACCATGAAAAGAAAGGCGAACATGAACACGAGGAGCACGAGGGCGAGGAAACTCACTCTGATATCGAAGCCGTTTATCACTTCGAGTGTGATCAGCCTAGCAAGCTGAAGCAGGTGAGGATCGAACTGTTTGAGGCCTTCCCTGCAACGGAAAGGCTCAACGTTCAGTACGTTATCGAAAGCAAACAAGGCGCTGTGGAACTCTCGGCCAAGGACCATATCGTCAAGTTCTGAGATGCTGGTTTGTTGAGGGCCCGGTCCAGTCACAATGTGCGGACCGGGCCCAGCTCAAGCAAGTAATTATTAGTTGGGCGTTGATGTAAGTATTCTGGCGTTTCACTGAATGTCGCTTATGATCACACAATGGACTGTTTGATAGAGGTCCCAAACCAGCACAAAGCAGACCTTCAACTGCCTAGTTAGCTTACACACTCGATTAAATTTGTTTTCCAGCATTAGCACCTCTAATAAACTCTAAAAAAATTTGGAATATAAAAATAAGAGTGGTCAGCCACATACCTCAAAAGTGTTTCTGGCTATATATAATCAACGGTTAGGTTGAATTCTACATAACTATCTTATTCAATTTAGGAGTATAAATATGAGCGAAAATGAGATTACAGCGCTATTCGATGAGTGGAATAGTGCACTACAGACTGGAGACCCAAAAAAAGTCGCAGCTCTCTATGAAAGCAATGGCATTCTGCTTCCGACCGTATCCAATAGGGTTCGTCACAACCACGAAGAAATCGAGGACTATTTCGTTCATTTTCTTGCTAAAGGGCCGGTGGGCAAAATTGATGAGGCAAATGTACGCACTTTTGGCCAGCTAGCCATCAACTCAGGCATCTATACCTTTGCTTTCAAAGATGGCGCCGTCGTGCCCGCACGATTCACTTTCGTCTACCGTTGGAATGGTGAACGGTGGATGATTATAGAACACCACTCTTCACAGATGCCTGAATGACAAAACTCTTAAACATCTAATGATTGGCACTAAAAATACACACTGTAAATATACAGGCCGAAATACTATTTATTGGGTTTCTAATTCTATACATGCTGTCATGAATCTATTTCTACAAGCTACAGCTGTCGACTAGATAGACAATCGATTGGTAGTCGACCCCCGAATGTTAACTAAGATCGATTTCGCAGGAATCCCGCGCCTGTCTGTATAGAGCTGTAGGAAGAGATGTTTACCGAAGAAGCCGAGCTGTTTAGGCATTCAAATAGATAGCCTAAACAAGCTCTACATCTAAGCTCACCCTACATATTTATCACTTATTTTAATTCTTCTCAGCATCTATAGGCCCATGATCATCGCAATGACCATCGTGTACATGATGTAGCCGACCATCAACGATGTAATCAATGTGGTCACCATGGGGAATGGCTTCATGGCCGCAATCTGGACCATGTACGTGATCTCCACATGTATGGACCGGGGCACAATTATCAGGATTGGTTTCGCTTACCTCGATAACATGTTCGTCGTAGTGGTCCTCATGTGGGTAATGCAGATGTCCATCATGAAGATAGTCAGTGTGATCAGCATGCTTTACGGTGGTATGGCCACAACCTGGTCCATGGTTGTGTTCAGGGTGTGAAGTGGTGTTTTGACAAGTCATAGCAACCCCTCCCAAGAGACATTGGCATAATAAATTATAGACCATTAGGTAGGCCATTACTCGCTCTGAAGAACAGATTCTGTTGGTTGGCTGATAAGAGGTAGACAAGCGACACTGGTAACGACAGCGATACATTAAATTCTGCAAGTATTACCAATAGCAATAATGTATGTCCGTTTTGGTCACATAGCGGACATGTGAGATTAAATCTCTTTATGTCCGCACTCTCCTGGTAGGCAACAACAAATATCAGGTGACATCAAAACTAGATTTCCACACCTTATGTCATATTTCGCACAGTTAAAAACCTTCCAGAACGATCTTGCCAATTGATGTACCTGATTCCAGTTCCATATGTGCCGCCTTCAGATTATCGGCATTAATAGTTCCGAGGTTTTTGCCAATTGTGGTCTGGATATAACCCTGGTCGATCAGGTCTGACATGCGGTTCAGCAGGCGACTCTGCTCCTGCATATCAGGCGCCTGGAACATGGAGCGGGCATACATGAACTCTATGTGCAGCGACAAACTCTTTGGCTTCATCTTCATCACGTCCAGAGGGCTGGCTGGATCATCGATCATGGCAATCTTACCAAAAGGCACCAGCAGCTCTGTATAGGTATCGAAGTAAGAGTGAGTGCTGTTCAGGCTGGCAACGTGAGTAACTTGACCAATACCAGCATCGGCAATAAGCGCCTCAATCTGTGGCTGCAGTGGTTGGGTATGGTCAATCACATAATCCGCCCCCAGCTTCTTTACCCAGTCCTGGGTGCTTTCTCGCGAGGCAGTGGCAATGATGGTTGCTCCGGTAATGGCTTTGGCAATCTGGATCAAAATAGAGCCGACACCACCTGCCGCACCAATAACCAGAATCACCTCATCGGACCTCTCTTGTGAGTCCGGAGATTGCTGTTTGATAGCAAGGTGCTCAAACAGCATCTCCCAGGCAGTGATTGTGGTCAGTGGTAATGCAGCGGCTTCTGAATCAGACAGACTTTTGGGTTTAGAACCAACAAGACGCTCATCGACCAGCTGAAATTCGGCATTGCTGCCCTGGCGGTTCAGATCACCGGCATAATAGACCAGGTCACCTGGCTGGAATTGCGTAACCCCCTCCCCGGCCGCAACAACCTCACCCACGGCATCCCAGCCCAGCACCTTGTACTCTCCATCGACAGCAGCCATGCGCTGACGAATCTTGTAATCCACCGGATTAACCGCAATCGCCTTCACCTTAACCAGCAGATCACGTCCGCTTGCAACTGGCAGAGGCAGTTCTATATCGGTTAAGGAGTGAGGGTCTTCGATAGGCAGGGATTTGGTATAGCCAACGGCTTTCATGGGATTTCTCCAGTTGCATGGTTACTTGAGGCAATACTAGACCTTGATTACTACGCGTTAAACAGCATAATAATAGAAACATTATCAAATAATATTAGATAATATGCTGTTAGAAGACCTTCAGGTAGTCCTCAAAGTAGCTGAATTCCGCAGCATTACCGCTGCTGCAGCCAAAATGGATATGCGTACTGCCACTGCAAGTGCCGCTATCAAGCGGGTGGAAAATGCTTTAGGCATAGAGCTGTTTATCCGCACCACCCGGCAGCTTCGGCTATCCAATGCCGGTGAAAGATACATCCCCCAGTGCGAACAAGCCTTGCTCATGCTGAACCAGGCCCAACAGAACCTGAAGGATGAGTTAGATATTGTCGATGGCGAGCTGCGTCTGGCCCTGTCATCAGACCTGGGCAGAAATCTGGTGCTTCCATGGCTGGATGAATTCGTTGATACCTACCCTAATGTAAGCGTCAAACTGAATATCAGTGACAGCAACATCGACTTCTATCGTGATTCAGTGGACATTGCCCTACGCTATGGCTCACCAGATGATGCAAGCCTTTATGGTTTTAAGATCTGCAATGTCCCGGTACTGCTGTGTGCCACGCAGGAGTACCTGGATATACATGGCACCCCGAAACATCCCAATGATCTGCTGTCACATAACGGGCTTTTCTACCAGCTTTACGACATCATTCACAGTAACTGGAAGTTCACCCATGATGGAACCGAATACAAGATAAAGATGAGCGGTAACCGCGCCTCCAATGATGGCGACCTGGTAAGACGCTGGTGTGTCGCAGGAAAGGGGATTGCTGTTAAATCCTGCCTGGATATATCCACTGACCTGTTATCAGAAAAAATTGTAAACGTAATGCCAGAGTTCAAACCAACACCTACTGAGCTATGGCTTATCTGCCCAAGCAGGCAATCTATTACTCCGGCTGTCCGGCTACTCAGAGATAGGTTTAGAGAGAAGAGTAGAGCTATTTTGAGCCAGTTGATCGAGAATGGTTTTTTGGACGATGATGTTCTTGCCTAGATTGGATTATTAGCCGGTTACAGCCTTGTTCAAAGCACCATAAGCTTGCCACGTTCGCCACGCATATTAACCACCACGTAGTACATACCACTACTTCCAACTTCTCTGTAGCTGGTCACTATTTCGTCAGACACGTAGCGCTTTATGGCTTTTAGAAATATACCTACGCGCCCGGTGACAGACTCACCATCTGATATCTTTGATAACTGTTCCGGTGAAAATACCTGCGATATATCCATATCGAAATCTGCCACAAACCCAGATTCCATGTCACCCTTGATATCACTGGTAGCTACCAGTTTACGTGACTTGTTGATAGCGGCCATCCACACCTTTTTGTGCTCTACCGTTACTGCACGGGTTACAAATTCACCGCTATCCAGGTCATTGTAGCTATGCAAGTACTCGATGTTCTCGTTTGGATTTACCCTTTGCCAGCGAAAATTTGTTCCGCCCATTTTATGGCATGTGGAAACATCAACCCTTATCCTGATTGATAAACGCTGGTGATCCTTCACGAAAATCTCCGGTGCGGCAATACTGTAGACGCCGGTCTTGGCCTTCTCATAATCCTTCTCGGTCTTACAGAAAGCCGCCTGACCTCGTTCAGCCTGTATCAATCCTGAGGAATTCACAATACCTGCATGTGATGCCAGGAAAACCAGCAGGAAAGCAATAATCATATTCTTATTAAACATTCGCATCCATACCCTTTAGTCGTACTTATTTCTTCTTATACAGCTATCACCCGCCACAAATAATCATGCTTGAGCATGACCCATAACATATTGATTATCCTGACTAATTACCGAGTTTGAGATCATTTACCCGAATATACTAAATCGAAAGCAAATAGGCATCATGTTCTCTTTCAAACTGTGAACTAGATGTATTTTCCGGATCAGTTGCATCTGGCTAATGATCTATTTCTGCCATACACACGTATGACCCAGACCCAGTCCCAAGGCAACATAGTGACCACATACGCCTATACTTAAACCCCACTTAAACGTTTTTTTATCCCGGCATACAATGAGAGCGCGCATGCATCGAATCAGGTCAACTGTTCGTACCTCAGTGCTGAAAATCGTACAGGTAGAACCGGGAGAGTTTTACGCCCTGTTTTGGTCATTTGGTTATTTCTTTGTACTGCTGTGCAGTTATTACATAATCCGGCCGATGCGGGATGAGATGGGCATCCTGGGTGGGGTAGAAAACCTGCAATGGCTGTTTACCGGCACACTTCTGGCTATGACTGTTTGCATTCCCCTGTTTGGCTGGGTCAGTTCACGTTTTCCACGCCGGCAATTTCTACCTTACGTATACCTGTTTTTCATCTCCACAATGCTTCTGTTTTACATCCTGATGGAAGGAGATGTCACACCAACCAACGTTGCCCGGGCCTTTTTCATCTGGACCAGTGTCTTCAACCTGTTTGTCGTTTCCGTGTTCTGGAGTTTTATGACAGACCTGTACAGCAATGCACAGGCGCGACGTCTGTTCGGGTTTATAGCAGCAGGTGGGACCGCTGGCGCAATAACTGGCCCTGCTTTAACTGCACTACTGGTACAACCATTCGGGGCCAGAAACCTGTTACTGGTTTCCGCACTGCTCCTATTACTGGCTATTATCTGTATCACCAAGCTCACTGCATGGTCAGTGTCAAGAGATACCCTGGCCAATGAATCACATACCCAAGATGAAGCACCACCAGAAAACCCCATCGGTGGCGGCATATGGTCTGGTATAACCCTGGTATTACATTCCCCCTATCTGCTGGGTATCTGTATGTTGATGCTGCTATTCACCACACTGGCAACATTTTTATACTTCATGCAGGCACAGATCATTCGTGATGCCTTCATCGATTCAGTACAACGTACCGCAGTGTTTGCATGGATCGACCTGGCAGTGAATGTACTAACCATGCTTACCCAACTGTTTCTAACCAGTAGACTGATTAAATGGTTAGGGCTGGCAGTGATATTGGCAATAATCCCCATCCTGTTGGCTATAGGTTTTAGCGTTCTTGCAGCCGCACCAGTGTTAGCCGTGTTACTGGTAGTGCAGGTCATCCGGCGGGCAGGCAACTACGCAGTCATGCGTCCTGGCCGAGAAATGCTATACGTAGTATTGAGTAGAGAGGAGAAGTACAAGGCCAAGAACTTCATCGATACCGTTGTTTACCGGACCGGCGACGCCATAAGCGCCTGGGTGTTTGCCGGCATGCGTACCCTGGGTATGAGCCTATCCAATATCGCACTGCTGGCAGTCCCTCTTGCACTAATATGGGCATGGATAGCCTTTGCCCTCGGCCGCCAACAAACCAGTATTGCAGAATCCAACAGAGTTCTGACAAGAATTCGAGTTGATAAAGACCAAGGTAATTGAAATTTACAGGAGTTATGAAATGAAAACTGCTAACAGCATGAATAGGCGCCAATTTATCAGCCTGGCAGCTGCACTGGGCGCAGGAATTGCCTTGCCTTTATCTGGTACTGCTTTTGCGTCCACTGATCCGATCCGTAAAAAAATCCTGAGTTCAGGAGAAGAGTTACCAGTGATAGGCATGGGAACCTCCCGCACCTTTGATACCAGTGGTAATACAGAGCTACTGGCAAGGCTGCAACAGGTCATGCAGACATTTTTCAATATGGGCGGTGGCATGATTGATTCATCCCCCATGTATGGCTCTTCAGAAAAAGTACTTGGTCAGTTACTACCAAGGGTAACAGGTGACAGGAATCTGTTTGCTGCAACCAAGGTATGGACTGAAGGCCGGAAGGCAGGGATTGAGCAGATGGAACGATCCCGTCTGAAATGGGGTGTAAACAGGTTTGACCTGATGCAGATCCATAATCTGGTGGATTGGAAGACCCACTTACAAACCCTGCAACGCATGAAGACTGAGGGTAAGATACGCTACATAGGCATCACAACATCACATGGTAGATTCCATGATGAACTGCAGAATATATTGAAGAAACATGCTTTTGATTTTGTACAACTTAGCTACAACATAGCCAACCGTGATGTTGAACAACATCTTTTACCCATCGCTCAGGACAAAGGCATCTCCGTTATAGTCAATCGCCCTTATCAGCGTGGCCACCTGTTCACTAAAGTCAAAGGCACACCACTACCCCCATGGGCTCAAGAGCTAGACTGTAACAGCTGGGGACAGTACTTCCTGAAATATATTGTTTCACATCCAGCAGTTACCTGTGCCATACCGGCCACTACAAAAGTAAAACACATACAAGACAATATGCTCGCTGGCCGGGGCCACCTGCCCACTACCAAGCAAAGAGAGAAAATGCTCAGGTATTTTGAATCGCTATAGCCGCATTGTGTACTGATATTCTAAAAGGCAATGGATCTCTAAGCTGGTGTATGCGTAGTTTCACACATCAGCTATGCACTAAGCTGTTAATCATTACGCAGGATTTATGTTGCGCGCCTCAACATGACTGGCGAACCCTGACCCTGCTTCTGTGTAAATATTAAAGACTGAGTTAACTCCAGCCTTATGCAACTGCTCCTCTTCTTCCGGATATCTGGAAATTGCAGCAACCTGTCCAGAATATGTAGTCAACTGCAACTGCTCAAGAGCATCGAGGTTCGCTTGTAGATTTGGCAACGCTAACATGATGAGATTTATCCTATGGCCTTTCTCAATCAGTTCCCAGAAATCAGCATCACTGGGATCACCAAGTAACACATTGCGTCCCAATGCTCGATGTTTGGTGATCTGATCGTTATTAAAGTCGATCCCTACTACCGTATCACCATGCATTTCTCGCATCTTATCGTAAGCCCCACAACCCACTCTACCCATCCCAAACACTGCAACTGTGGCGCCAGATGTATCTAGAACCTCATCTCCACGAAGTCTCTGTTTGCGTTGAAACGAAAGCCAGAATTCTCTAAATCGACTGTAGATACGGTCATCAATATTGTTCAATGGAGCGGCAAGAACAAAGGATACAGAAAGAGCTATGGCAATAATCACAAGCCACTCTGCATCCAACCACCCACTAGATACACCGATAGCCGTGACAATCAAACCAAACTCACTGTAATTCATCAGGTTCAGGCTGGCCAAAAGCGATGTCCTTGCTCTCAACCTGAAGGCTGTCAGCAGACCAAAAAACAGTGCTGACTTTACAAAAACAAATGGCACTAGAAGTATTCCTATAACCAGTCCAGCAATAGACAGTTGACCGGTCATGCCAATTGTGAGGAAAAACCCAACCAAGAATAGATCCTTGAAATCAAGCATCGTTTTGGCCATCTCTTTGACCTTAGGATGGTTAGAAATGATCACACCAATGATCAGTGCACCAAGGTCATCCTTCACCCCAGCCAGCTCAAATATCTCTGCACCACCCAATGCAAGCACCAGAGCATAGAGAATGAGTAATTCACCATGACCGGTGCGCTGCAAAAGATAATAGAAAAGTGGACGGACAAATATTAATAGAAACAGAAGCAATGCCCATGCGGATGGTAATTTACCAGTGGACATTGCCAGGAAAACAACCGCTGCAATATCCTGCATGACAAGTATTCCGATAGCAATACCACCATGCAGTGACTTCATTTCTCCCTTTTCTTCCAATACCTTCACCACGAACACCGTACTGGAGAAGCTCAGTGCAAAGGCAAGCATAAGAGACAATTTGAAATCAAGATTGGAAAAAAGCGGCACACCAAGAAGGGCCAAACCGTATATCGCCAGTCCGAATAGTCCGACAACGGCACTAATATGCAAACCTGTCACAGCCCAGACCTGGGGCCTGATCAGGGTTTTCAGATTCAACTTGAGGCCCACAGTGAACAGTAACAGGGTAATGCCAAGGTCGGCCAGCTTCTGCAGTGCCTCACCACTGGTTATACCCAGATAATTGAGCACGAATCCAGTGACTAGATAGCCTACCAAGGGAGGCAATCCAATCATCCGCGCCAAAAAACCCAGCACAAAAGCCAATGAGATCCAGGCTACATCACCTAAAGCGATCGCTACCCACTCAAAATCCATAATCAGAAAACCAGGCCCAGAAAATAGTTACTCTAATATACTAAATCCAGATCAAAGAGACAGCACGCTCTGCTCACGCACCAGGCATACCCTGCATTATTTAAATCAATTGCTCTATGATCAGGTTTTCTATCTTTATTATCATTGGTGCAGCATCTTATTTAGAAAACGTGACAGCTATTGGTTATAGTGATACATAGGCTTGCCATAATTCAGCAACCAAGTTTGAGGATAAAATAAATGGATGAGTTTTTACTTAGAGCCGCTTATTTGTGGAATGAGTTTATCGCTTGGTACTGCAAGGTAGACGTTGTTTGTTGGGCAGGCAAGCCAAACTGGTTAGGTTGGTTAGTCATGGCAGCAGCGGTTTTCTACATCCTACGCGCAGTTCTCAGCGCGATGTTCCGAAAGGATGAATAACTGCCAAAATTATTCCAAACCGACTCTTACCTTCATATTGACCAGTAAATAGTACTGCTCCACTGTAATTAAGGAGAAAAAGACGTGACTCAGAACATGCAACCGCAGAAAAGTTTCTCCAGCACCTATCTCATAGCGTTCTTTCTCATCTCGCTTGCATCTTTCATCCTAGGGACAGTTTTGGCTCTAAAGTTTGGCGTGGCTCCAGTTCGTGCTTTTGGTATCGGCACTGTATGCTGGGGGGTAGTTATTATAGGAGGTATCTTTCTACTGCTACGCCAAACAACTAAAAATAGTAGGGACTGATAGTTACATTCCGCACTCTCTGTTGCTCTTCACGTTGTTATATAAAGAAGCAACAGTAATCTTTCTCTGCTACAAATCCTTCACCATACACCAGGCATTAAACGATAAGGCGTCTGTCTTGCATAATCTGTATAGCCATCCAGCTCTGTGTGTAGTGTGCGGTCCTCAAAATAGGTGCGAATAATCAACAGCACTGTCAGAAACACAGACAGGTATATAGCTGACCTTGACCCAAGAGCTACTGGGAAAGCAAACAGCAATATAATCATTGTGGTGTACATGGGATGACGGACCAGCGCATAAGGTCCGCTGGTTATCACCTGATGACTACGCTCACTGTCAATTTTCACTACTTGCGACAGGTAGGTATTCTCTCGCATTACCCAGCCTAACAACACAAAGCAAGGAAGATGGATCAGCATGCCCGTAATCCTGAACCAGAATGGAAACGGCTCGTTCCACTCATAACGCACCACATCAAAACCAGGTATAACATAGAGCCCTATGCCTGCAACCACAAACAGCAACATTATTACCTTGTCCCATACCTTCTGCTCCTTGCTTATTGGAACAAACTTCATGCGCTCAGCAAGCAGATCAGGATCATGCCGTGATAGATAATTGGTCATCACGACACCAAAGAGAGTCCAAATGACAACCATCACCCACGCCTCCCACCAGCGCCAGGTACCAGCCGACCAGAGCAAGGCAACTGCGAACAGTGCCATGCGGATGACAAGAGCTATCCAATATTTCACAGGGCCTGGCTTATTCATTAGCTATATCCATCTAACCAGATAAACTGCCCTTAGGCCCTGTTACAAATCTTATTATATTTCTCTGGTATGCAGCTCTTAGAAGTAGTCAGGGCCTGAGCCCTGACATTCATTTTTGCTGTTAAGATGATTGCCGCTTATATTCACTCAATATAACCGCCAGTTCATCCCGTAAATGCAGTTTCTCTTTTTTCAGGTCATGTAAGGTGTCATCACATAGTCCCAATGCTCCGACATTTGCCTTATCTGTCTGTTTATTAAGTTCCTCATGCCTGTCGTACATGACTTTGAACTTTTCATTCTCTACCAGTAACTTATCTACGATGTCCTGATCTTGACTGAACATAAAAGCCCTCTAACATTTTTCAAATACAAATTACCATACCGCAAGCTATAGATTAGCATATCCTCAATTGATAGAGTTCTGGCCTAATACTGACTGAGATCAGTCAACTCCCGATTACTCCTCTATTCATGAGAAATCACGCGTAATGAAACTTGCTGGCATAGACCTGGCGTGGCACTGCAACAAGAACCCAACCGCAATAGCAGTGGGCAATCTGGCTGATGGAGTGCTACGCGTTGTTTCTATTGATGTTTCTATTCTCCCAGTGGATCAAATCATCAATAAACTGCTCTCTATAACAGGGCTTAGCGGTGTGGCAATCGACGCCTCTCTGATCATCCCCAACAAGACGGGGCAACGCATGTGTGAAAATGAGATAGCAAAACAGTATGGAGCAATGGGTGCTTCCTGCCATGCATCGAACCTGACCCTATATCCCGAAGCCGCCAGCGTAGCACTGTCACAGAAGCTTTATGAATACGGATTCGAGCATCTTGGCATGTCAAAATGGCAGATCGAGTGCTATCCACATCCAGCGATGATAGAGATATTCGGCCTTTCCCGCAGGCTAGCCTATAAGAAGGGGCTAGTGGCTGACAAGAAGGCTGGACAAAAGCATCTTACCCGTCTGATCAAACGCCTGCACAAAAATCTGATATTGCCATTATATCTGGAACCAGACATTCATATGTATCTGGATGAATCTAGAATCAACACCCTAAAAGGGAAAGAAATAAAATCCAACGAAGATGCCCTGGATGCCATTATCTGCCTATACATTGCTGGGCTCTATGCAATGGATGCTTCAGGAAAGACTTTTGGTGACATAACAAATGGGTATATCTGGGTACCGCAGGGAAGTGTATTGGTAAAATAACGATTATGGCAATTTGAGTATGAGAGGGTTAGTTCATGAAATAGAAATTACTTTCTGACCCCTTTTATACGGAAAGAATAGTGATTGCTTATTACTTATCCTGCTTAGTTAACCGCTGGTGTGATTCAAGTAAGATTATTCAAATATCCATACAACTGATGGCATTAGCAGCCAACCCACAAACAGCCCTCCCACCAGGTAGGAGTAATCCCCCATCATCTCAAATAGCCCAGTAAAGAAATCTGGCTGAATTCCTTGATAATCTATGAACACGGCCGCAAACAGGACGGCACCTATGACACGTATGACTTCCATCAATTCTCTACCTTTTCTGGAAATGTTCCTTAAAGATAGCCATGTCCAGCAAAAAATACTGGAAATCATTTCACAAAAGTTAAGTGACGAAGTGCACACTTAGCAATCAAATCATAAAAATGTGAATCAGTTAAATTTAGTGATTTATATATGCCAGGTGAAATAACCAGGACATGATATGACATGCAGTATCAAGAATAATTTGCGTCTGTAACCTGATATATGACTCAGCGCTACCCGTCTAACGCACGAATTTCCTGCTGTATTTTTTTTATCTTATTACCATAAACATGCCGCGCCTTGGCGATCTTCTGCTCATAGTTATTGTATTCGATCTGAGGTATTGGACCATCCATACTAGCGCGGTAGGAAGCTATGATCTTCTCTTTTTCTTTTATGGTTTTCCTAAGCTCACGCTTTAGTGCCCGTATTTGTCGGTTGGCCATTAGAAGATCCCAGGTCAGAGTGCATTATCTACCAATATCAGAAACAATCTTTCACTAACCAGCAATATGCAGTTTTTTTCTCATAGCTTTGGATCTATTTCTGGGGGCAATATTTCGTAATTAGGAAGAACGATGATTTCGATTGTTTTATAATCTGGAGTCTTAAGTGTTATAGCTGACATGTATTCAATATCATTGTTACCTGCTGCCCTAAATCGATAGGTAACATTTTCTATTTCCCAATTCTTCTCACCAAATGGGGCATTATTTACACACCACTGCTGTGCCAGCTTCATCGCTTTGACAATTTGAATCTTTCCTTGTTTAAGATCCTCTCTATCCCACTTCAGCTTTCCAACATGCTCTTTACTTTTAAAGGAAGTCAAATATCTATTCCCTTCCATAGAGCTAAACTGCTTATGCCACCAGCCTTTATCTGTTTGCGTTGGAACAAGCGCAATCACTTCGCTTTCAGAATAGGTAACACTGTCCGCTAGAGCCAATGAGCTAACCAGAAGGAAGGTTATTACATTTAACAATTGCATAAGCTTTATCAAACTGCCTCCTAAAATAATCATGCTCAGAGGGTAATATCACTGCGCCAGCCCGTGACTAAGAGGTTCACGTACTGACCGCATTTTTCCTTAATGGTATACCAGTACCAATTGTATGCTGACTCAGTATTTCTAATTCGATTTAGAACCTTTTATGAGTTCAACAAACTCGTTTTCTGGTACTGGAGAGCTGTAATAATACCCTTGAACCTCATCACACCCTTCCAGGCTGACGAACTGCATCTGCTCTTCGGTTTCCACCCCTTCTGCAATAATTTTCAACTGCATACTCTTGCCTAGAGCGATAACAGCCCGTGCAATAGCTTCGCCGTTGGCATCCTGTGGAATATCCTTGATAAAAGAGCGATCGATCTTCAGTTTGTCTATAGGAAGGCGTTTCAGGTAACTCAAGGATGAATAGCCTGTTCCAAAATCATCAATAGCCAGAGTGACTCCTAGATCTCGAAGCTTCACTAATGTACCAATGGCCTCATCTTCACGCTCCATAATAAAACTCTCGGTAATCTCCAGTTCCAGGCATTCTGGTTTTAATCCCGTATCCTCCAGCGCCTTCCTGGCCGTCTTCACAAAATCGCTCCTCTGGATTTGGTGTCCAGCCACATTGACGCTCATCCGTTCTAAGCCATACCCAGATTCCTGCCACATCTTCATCTTGGTACAGGCTTCACGCAGCACCCACTCACCCAGTGGAATAATTATGCCGATGCTCTCAGCAATTGGGATAAATTTGATGGGGGAGATCAACCCCATTTCCGGGTGATGCCAGCGGACCAATGCCTCAACTCCAGTAAGTTGTCCTGTAGTCAACGAATACTGCGGTTGGTAGTAGACTTGAAATTCGTTTTGTCTCAGTGCAATTCGCAGGTCGTTTTCCAGTTGCAGACGCTCCAGCGCGGCCTCGGTAAGATCTTGGGTATAGAAACAGTATCTATTTTTACCCTTCCTCTTGGCTCGGTACATAGCTGTATCCGCATTCTTTACCAGGGAAGTCACATCCTTACCATCGCCTGGGAAAAGACTAATGCCGATGGTGGTAGTGAGGTGTAGTTCCTGCCCGTCAATCTGGAATGGAACCTCAAAGGCGGACAAAATCTCTCCAGCCACACGAGAAACACCCTGAGTATCAGTCACCTCTTCCATGATGATTGCAAACTCATCACCGGCAATCCTTGCCACCGTGTCTTCTTCTCTCACCAATCCAACCAGACGCGCTGCTACCGCTTGCAATACCTTGTCTCCAACCGGATGCCCCAGACCATCATTAATGGGTTTGAAGTTATCCAGGTCAAGAAACATTACACCAATACAACTCTGTTCCCGTTGCGCCCTTTCCATGGCATGTTCAAGACGGGCATTGAACAAGAGACGATTAGGCAGATTGGTTAGCGGGTCGTGGTGGGCCATATGTTGCAGCCGTTCCTGCGACTCTTTGATGGCGGTGATATCCGACATCATGCTGACGTAATGCTTGATCTCTCCGGTGTCGTCATCACGAACAGCACTGATCGTCTGCCAACAGGGGAATACCTCGCCATTTTTACGTCGATTCCAGATCTCTCCTCGCCACTGGTCAGACTTCTCAAGTGATTCCCACATGTCTTTAAAGAACGATGGCGCATGGCGATCTGATTTAAAGATATTGGGATTTTTACCTAGCACCTCATCTTCAGCGTAACCAGTGATTTCAGAAGTTGCATGGTTAATGGTTACGATCGCTCCCTGTGCATCTGTGATAATGACGCCGTCGGTAGCATTCTCGAAGACTGCTGCTGCCTGCTTCAGTCTCTCTTCCGCCCGTTTGCGCTCACGGGTCATCTTGGATAAGGATTCAGTCTTGGCTTTGCTAATCTGTTCTGCTTTTACCCTTTCCTCAATTAATTCACGCTCTTTGTGCACCCGCTGGGTAACGTCATGGAAGCTCAATACACGTCCTATGGGTGTTTCATCGATTATCTGCTGGAAAGACCTGCATTCAAATACTTTGCCATTGCTCAGCTTAAGCATTTCGTAACGTTCACTATCACTATTATCAGTGAAGCATGACGGATTTATTAATTGTTCCGATAGCCACTGTTTGATAGTTTCACTACCGGAATCCATTACCACCTGTGGAATATTCCACAAACTACTAAAACGCCGGTTCATATTGACAATGCTTCCCTCGGTATCTACAACCAGTATGCCATCACCCGCAGCCTCAAGGGTTGCTTTGAGTTGAGATGAATACTTGACGAGGTTATGTTCAACACGCTGTATATCACGTTCATCATCGATACGTACGATTATCCAATCACGCCCATCTTCAGTTACTCGCTTGGTACTCTTAGATATCGGCAGTTCACTGCCATCCTGGCAGAGAAAGCTACCTCTGACATTTGCAACCTTTCCCTTCTCCCCTTTCTGAACCTCATCCCAGAAGATGGCCGCAGCCAACCCCAAATCAAACTCTTTTATGGGAGAACCGATCAACTCATTCAATGGATAATCTATAGCCTCAATCAGTTTGGGACTGGCCGCTATAATTTGTAAGCTTCCAGGATCTACCACCAGCAACATCTCTGTGGACATATGCAGTAGTAGGTGGCTTGAAAGTTGTGAATCCATCATAGTCATGAGTTATCAAAGTAGTAGCTTGTTCTACGAAGCGGGCTTAAATAGTCAATGACGGCTGGCGACAATTGCACTGGCGAGATGGATTTGCTGATATTGATTTCCGGCTCTTCATTGAGATCAAGAATAATCGCCTCACTTTTTGGTACATCTTCATCATAAAGGATCAGGGTGGATCTAAGCGGATTGGATGGATTGACCTTTATTACCACCCCCACTTGTTCATCCGACAGACCAACAATCGTCCCAGGCGGATAGACGCCCATGAAACGAATAAATTTCTGTAATAATTTCGGATGAAAGTGGGCACCCTCTTTGGAATACATCTGAGACAGAGCCTCATAGGGCGTAAGTGCATTTGTTGGATTAGGCGGATTACACAGATTGTCGTAACGATTGACTATGGCTACTAACTGCGCCAGTTGATCAATTTCACTCCCCTTTAACCCTTGCGGATAACCAGTCCCATCAAAAAGCTCATGATGTTGGTAAATGATTTTCAGTACACCCCCTGACAAATTGGCCTCCTTGCCTATCTCCTCACCATAATAACAGTGGTGTTCACGTGCCATTTTTTCAGCCTTAGTCAATTCACCACGGTTCATAAGAATCTTGTCTGGTATCTTGGTCAGGCCAATGTCATGCAGCATGGCACCCAATCCAATCACGGAGAGTTGACCTGCTGACAGGTTGTATTCCCGGCCCAGACAGACTGCCAGTACAGATACATTAAGCGCATGTGAGTATGCCTCTTCTCCTCCTGGCTTACCTGATATCACCTGGATGGCCAGTTCCGGTGCACTTGTTATTGAGGCAACCATTTCATGCACCAGCCGCTCTGCCTCATTAATTGCATCCTCAGGTTTGGACTGGATATCTTTTAGTATGCTCTGGGCAATAGTTGAGGCCTCTAAGAAAGCCTCTTCCACTGCTTCAATCTTTTTCCGGTAGACATTCAGGCGTTGGATGCGTGCCTGTTTCTCCACCATCTCTGTAGCCACTTCAGACGGTAAAGCGGTAACCTCATCCTCTGCTTCATCATCTTTAGCCACATTCTGAGGCTGCTCATCAGAAATTGGCAATGGTTTTAAGTCACTACGTTCTGGATCCCATCGAACGCTGTTCAACCCCAGCCCTCTAATGGTTTTGATTTGTTCCTTATTCTTGATCTTGAAATTATTGAAATTGAACGGGTGATTCATCCAGCCAACATCCAGGTGGACATAAATGCCAACTTGTAACTGCTCTACTGAAATGACGTTCTTTTCCTTCATAGGCATTTCTGCGGCTTATATATGTACTCTCTTGGAGCTACTGGATTTGCTCTGTAACATTATCAATACGCACCTTTGCATGGCATACAAGTACGCCATGACATAGTTAACTGGGTCTATGATTCAGGTCTGCAAAGGCACAACTTGGTCAGATATTTACCTGCTTTTTGTGTGATATAACCCAATCTGAGCGAAGTGCCATACAGGTGTAGCGTCCGTTTTGACGATGCCTTGAGTTTTTTGATTGCAGAAAGACAATCCTGCATATTTGAAGCAAAGAGGCTTAAAACCCATAATCAGTGAGGATTATCTCCTGATATTAGAGATAATCGCTCACTTACTTGGAGTTTTCACACTCTCTTCCTGAATATCAATAGGTCCATCATCCTTGGCTACAACAACCTGATTTCTACCATTCTCTTTTGCACAATAAAGCGCGTTATCAGCTCTCTTCAACAACGCTTGCACGGTATCTTCCTGGCAATATTTGGCTACACCAAAGCTAGCTGTCTTTCCACCTACTATTCTAAAAATATTGCTTTCAATGCGCTCTCGAAGTAGTTCAGCCAATTGGGCAGATTGTGACAGATCGGTCTCCGGACATATCAACAAAAACTCTTCTCCTCCCCATCGTCCGGCAATATCACTCTTACGCACCGATTCACTAAGAAGTTCAGAAAATGACACAAGCAACTCATCTCCAACATCATGCCCGTGAATATCATTAACAGCTTTAAAATGATCAATATCTATCAGCACAACAGAAAATGGTTTGCTATATCGTTTAACGCGCTCGAACTCCTGACTTAACATATGTTCAAGATAACGTCGATTAGGCAGTTTGGTAAGCTGGTCAGTGTTTGAAAGCCGTTCTACTTCAGAGTGTGCTTTGGCAATAATTTTATTTAACCGGGCAAGCTTTCTATTCCAGGCTAGAAGTACAAATAGAGCCATGGCACTGGCTATTACTATCTTCCAAATCAGATCATAATCCACACCTCTTTCATAGGCCACGGAAAACCAGCGGCTGGTGATAGCCTGCTTTTCCTGCTCCGTTATTAATGCCACAGCCTTATTCAAGCTGGACAGGAGTAATGGATTTTGGTCCTTACGTACAGCTACAGACAGCGCCAGGGTCGTATCAAGCTTGCCCCCTATCTTCAGATCCACCAGATCATAGGCACGAATTCCATAACCAATAGTCGCTACTGTATCGATAAACCCGTATAACTCTCCCGATTGCACCCGTCTCAATCCATCATGGACGTTGTCTACCTCTGTAATATTTAGATTTGGAATCTTCCTCCCCAACAGTTCTGCATGTGCGTAACCCTTCACCACGCCAAGTTTCTTATTCCTGATTGCCTCGAGGTTTTCTACAAATAATTCTTCATTGCGCACTGCCACTACCAGAGGAAATTCAAGATGTGGCTGGGTAAAATCCAACCATTCACGACGTGCAGGTGTTAGTGCTGCAGCAGTGATCACATCACAATCGCCATTGCGAGTATCCACCAAAGTCTGTTTCCAGGACTCTGTAGGTCGCAGGCGAATATCCACCCCCAACCGCTGGCTCATAATACCAATCAGATCTGCAACTATGCCCTCATATATACCCTTATCATTGATACGCTCATATGGCATCCAGTCAGGATCACCACAGAATTTCAAACTACTGAGGCCATCCATATAGATCCTTTCTTCAATAGTTAGGGCAATGCTGGCATCCCCTTCCGGTATCCTCAGATCTGTACTGCTGAGATACCATTTTTCACGTAACTTCTGAAACTCTTCAGCCTTGATATGTTTCAGCAATTTATTCAACAAACCTTGTAATACGTAGTTATCCTGCGCTACCGCAAATGCCGTCACCTGTTTCTGCATACCAGCTATAGCCGCAGGTCCAGTTGGTGTAAGATTTGAGATCTGGCGTTCCTTTGACCAATATGCAGCCATATTTATTGATTGCACTGTGGCATCGGCCAGACCATAGGAGACTGCTTCCAGTGCTTCAGGAAAGGTTTTGACGGAAACCAGCTCAAACTTTAGCCCATGCCGTCTTAAGGAAGATTCAAACGGATGCCCTTCAATGAGTGCAATTCTCTTATTTGCCAAGGCATCCAGGTCCCGTAGTGGCGTGACATCTGAGCGCATGACAATGGCTGGGTAACCAATCAAAACAACCGGATCAGTAAATATCATCAGTTTCTGTCGCTCAGGCGTAACCAGCAAAGACGGCATGATATCGGCTGTGCCATGTTTGAGATAATTTGCATAGCCATGGGACCGGTCACGACTGTCGTACACCAACTCAACACCCAGGCCTTTAAACATAATCTCCAACAGATCGATCCAAAACCCCTTGTACCTTCCTGCTTCAATGAAGGTATGTGGAGGAAGCATTGGATGGCTGCGAACCATTAGAGTTGGGTGGGTTTTTAGATAATCCAATTCGACTTCATTCAGGGACACCTTGCCAGAGACTGGCAAGTCTGTTGCCTGGGCAGGCAGATTCACTGGAATCAGACACAACAAACACAGAACAATAAAAGTCCTTGTGTAGTCCGACCTCACCATTTTGCCCCCATTGAATTATTGATACCTT
Organism: Chromatiales bacterium; assembly: GCA_028278145.1. Taxonomy (GTDB): domain Bacteria; phylum Pseudomonadota; class Gammaproteobacteria; order Chromatiales; family Chromatiaceae; genus JAAGZL01. The sequence goes on from JANQEV010000022.1 coordinate 21,856, forward strand.
TGTATTTTGGAATAGCGGTTCAAGAAGGAATTTCTTTAATATAATGTTTTCTCTCACCATAAAAAAAGCGGCCATCACATGCCGCTTTTCAAGTCACGAAGTCTGCCACATCAATCAGGCAGTGGACTTAATAATCTTCATCTATCGGTAAAGTTCAAAAGTGTCGTCTATTCCGTCGATGAGATTGCCTGTTTCTACATCATCCAGCATAACTTCTTGCTCGAACATCATATTATCTGCGCCACCAACAGCAATGGGATTGGTGTTGGGTGACATTTGAACTGGGGTATCAGATTCCCAATAGTCAAAAGACCAGTTGTCTTCATTGAGAGTTGTGGAATCCGAACCTGCGTATGCAGTGCTGGTAGCAAAGGCAGCAGCTGCAAATAACGTTGTTAGTTTATATTTCATGAGCGACTCCTTGTTTGAGTCAAGTTGACGAAGTACTTCTGGCTTTCATCTAGTACTACGAAAGACATAAAGTTGGACCGCAATTATTCTGTTTGTTCAATAAACAGAATGCTCAAAAAATATATGTTTATTATTTGTGTTTTTATTTAAAGTGCCCGATAACCAATTGATAACAATAGAGTACCGCCCCCTTATTCCAGCGCCCTATTTTTTCATCTAATCAGAACCATAGAAAACTTCTATAAAAACGGTGGAACCTTTCGTATTTGCTCTGTATAGATTCAGAAGAAGATGAGGCACAACAGGAAAAATAATGGGGCAAATATATTAACCCCAATTTCGGAATCAATTACTCTCTGACCAGCTTTTTTCGCTTCCTTCTCAAATGACACCATAAGCAAGCATGGCATTTGCTACTTTGGTGAAGCCGGCGATATTAGCTCCTTTGAGATAGTCAATATGTCCATTATTATTTGAGCCGTATTCCTTACAGTGATCATGTATTCTTTGCATTATTTTTCGCAGCCTTTCATCTAGGTGAGCCTCTTCCCATGACATCTTGGCGATGTTCTGGCTCATTTCCAGCCCAGAAACTGCGACTCCCCCTGCATTGGCAGCCTTACTCGGTGCATACAATGTGCGAGTTGCTTGGAAATAATCAATGCCCGCCTGAGTCGTTGGCATATTGGCCCCTTCAGAGACAGCGATACAGCCATTCTTTACCAGAAGCTTTGCGTCCTCAGCATCCAATTCATTCTGCGTTGCACAAGGCAGGGCCAAATCTACCGGCACACTCCAAGGCCGTTGCCCCTCATGAAACTCCCAACCAAATTCATCTGCTGCTTCTTTGATTCGCCCACGTCGATTGTTTTTAAGATCCACAACCCAATCCAACTGCTCCTGTTCCATTCCATCTGGACAATAGACAAATCCAGACGAATCAGAAAGCGTGACCACCTTCCCACCCAGTTGTATGGCCTTTTCTGCAGCGTACTGAGCAACATTCCCAGCGCCGGATATTGCTACTCTCCTGCCATCGATCTGCTCACCCTGCTCAGCGAGCATATCCTCAATGAAATACACTGCACCATATCCGGTTGCCTCAGTCCTGATTAGGCTTCCACCATATTCCAGACCTTTTCCGGTGAGCACCCCCGTAAACTCATTAGTCATACGCTTGTGCTGGCCAAACATATAACCAATTTCCCGTTGACCAACTCCAATATCTCCAGCGGGAACATCGGTATCAGGACCAATATGATGATAGAGTTCCGTCATAAATGATTGACAGAAACGCATCACTTCGTGATCAGACTTATCCTTGGGGTTAAAATCAGACCCACCCTTGCCACCGCCCATGGGTAAGCCGGTAAGACTATTTTTGAATACCTGTTCAAAGGCAAGAAATTTCAGGACTGATAGATTGACGGTAGGGTGAAAACGCAATCCACCTTTATATGGTCCAATGGCATTATTTTGCTGGATTCGGTATCCGCGATTTACCCGGACTCTCCCTTGATCATCTTCCCAACATACCCGGAAGATAATTATACGATCCGGTTCAGTCATGCGCTCCAATATACGGTGCTTGGTATAGACAGGTTTGTCCTGGATGAAGGGAATGATACTTCCGGCTACTTCCATTACAGCCTGATGAAACTCAGACTCCCCCGGATTTCTACGCTCAAGACCTGCACGAAACTTTTCTAGTTCTTCTGATATCGATGGCAACATTGTTATGCGCATCCTCTTTTAATCAAGGGGCTGTAATGTATTTGCTCTGTAATATCAGTTTAGAATAATCAGCAACAATTTGGGCATAACCCTTTTATCATTTTAGCTTTTTACTCACTCACTTTTCCAATCGAGTCTACCCATATTCATTCTTATATGTTTTTAACCCCTGCTATTCAAACTTCATCAGACAATATGTTCTCAAGCAATGCACGAACCGTTTGTGGTTCAAATGGTTTATCACATATGGCAGAGATTCCGGATTTTTGCACAGCTGCCAAGCGACTTTCACTCTCTTCACTGGTTACCATCATAACCGGAACAGAAGATTGGGAACTTTCGCTACGTATATATTCAACTAACTCCTGACCATCCATGCGTGGCATATTGTAGTCCGTGACAATAAGATCAAAAAAACTATTTGAAATCTTCTCTACAGCCTCAACACCATCATGTGCAAAGGTGAAATTTTCCAGGCCCATTGATGTTAGAACTCGTTTGATATGCTTACGAGCCATATTACTGTCATCAACAATCAAGACCTCAATAGTATCCATCGCATGTCTTTCTAAATTAAGGCCAGTTGGATCCAGGTGATCAATGGTTGTTTCAAGAGCCACCTTTAAATCATGTTCATCAAATGGTTTGGGAAGGATTGCTATGGCTCCAGCCTGTCTTATAGGGTCGAGATAACGAAACCTGGTTTCACTGGAAGCGAGCATGAAAGCAGTTTCATTTAGAGATGAATCTTCACGTATTTTGTGGATTAAATCAGTACCAGACATATCAGGCAGATAGAGAGTGCTTATAACAAGATCTGGCCTTACCCTGCTCATCTCTACCAGTGCCTCTTCTCCGGATTTGACATAAGAGACGTGGGTGATCCCGAGATCATTAAAATATCCCTGGATTATTTTTCTCTGAGTACTGGAGGGTTCTGCCAACAGAACCATTAACTCACTCAGCTTCATACAATCCCCCCAACGTAAATGTGTTGCCAGATGTGTAATAATGGTTTTATCGGTAACCAAGGCTAAAACTAAAATAAAAGGGTCTAGCCCCTTTTACCTCTCTTTGCTTCTGAAAGGATGCTGCCCCCTTTTCTCACCAAATCTGCTAAATAACAATCATTATTACGAAGACTAATAATCTGTGTAATATCCGTGGGTTATCTTCCTGTTTTCCTTATATATCCAGATACTGCTATGCTACAGTTTCCTGTATATGTTCCCTACACCGGTTGAGTTATAAAGAGACAAGCTCTTGGAATCAATTTCAGACATCACACAGGCATTTATCGCAAAAAAATACCTGTTACCAGACGGTCCTGCAGACATATTGCTTAACCCACATAATCTATCTAAGTTTCTGAAAAAACACAGATTGCTGAAATATTTTGTCAAGCAAGGAAACCTCAAGGTAGCCAGTTTCAGGGATGCTGACCCAGCCTCTTCTGAACCTGAATCACCCACCATTGAGTTTATGGATGGAAAGATACTCAAAAACGCTTCAATCCATGTGATGTTCGATTCATTTTTCAGGGAAGAACATCTCTGCCCCGTCCGTATTGCACATAACAATGGGCGATATGAACTGCTACTGGCCCCCATGTCACAAGAGAACATTTCTCGTCTGGATCATTTTTATGCCAGTTATAAGATCAATATTGTGCACGCATACCATGTTAGACAGAACGAACTCAATCTGCCCTTTAAATCGAGTGATCTTCCTGATTGTCTCGCAGCTATGTTTATTGACCAAAACGCCGTCTATGAAGAGGAAGATAGCAGAGAGGGAATCACTGTCAGTGATGAACACCTGGACCCTGATGCAACGATAATGAATATACCAGCAGAAGATTTAATGAAGTTGTATAAGAAAGAATAAGACATAAGGGTCAGATAGAATTACTACCTAACACTAGTAAGAATGACTCACCAACCCGGTTTTTATGCCAAGCAGTATGTTGGTTTTTTATCCTCTTCGGGATATATTCAGTTTTCTTTAAACCTACATCGAATGGGAAAAACACACGATGCAATCACTTCGCTTGCAGGTATCACATAGGGTCACCAGGCCTAGGACACCATTGTTGCATATTGGGGGAGTTCTGCTCTGCTCTATGTTGCTCTCTCCACTCGTGCTGGCCCAGTCGACCGCTATCACCGCAACGCTCGACAAGGTTCGTGTGATCAGTACTGAAACCCACCAGTTTTCTTTGACTACCAGCAGTGACAAAAAGGTCATAAATGTCCCGACACAACCAGAAGGCAGGACTATCAGCGGCAAGATTAACTGCAACATGCAGACCCAGGCGACACTGAACAACTGGTATCCCTTCAGGTACTTCATGTACAAAAGGGTTGGTGGAAAACTAAGCTTGATCAGTGGTGGTGGACTTACCTCTAATAAAACTCACACCTATACTGCCACCAAAGGCGATGAGAACAACAGTGCAAAATATGTGTTTTCGGCACATCTGAACCATGCACAGGTAACAGGGCAATGCTCGCTTACAGTTAAGATTACCGAGGTAGTACCGCATGTGGTACCACAAAGGTTACAACGGCCGCCCATACTGAAGAAAAGATATAAAAAATAGGGTCAGAGAGGATTATCTTCAATTATTAGAGACAATTGTTCTCTGATCTGGCTTTTAAAATGGTACTGACCCCTTTAATTCTTTAATTCTCTTTGTGCCGTTCAACACCTTTTAGCTAATTTACTCTAATGTGATTAAGCGGCCTCTGCCTTAGGCTGCCAAAATCTCTTAAGACCTGTCACTAAGCCATAGATGCTAGCGCCTACCAAAATCCCTAGCAGTAAATCGCCAACCATTGGCGGCCATGACACAAAGAAATGGTGAATAGTCTCGATATTGTGCAGATACATTCCTCCACCCACCAACAACATAGCTATGGTACCGATGACGCTTAGTAATTTAATAATCTTCGGAAGCATGGCTACTAATACTCTCCCAACACCGTGTCCAAAGCTAGACCACATGCTAGGTAAGTTGGAATATTTATCGATCAAAGCAAATCCCGCATCATCCATGCGCACAAGCATAGCAACCACACCATATACTCCCACCGTAGCCAATAGAGCCACAAAGCTGACCGCAATAAGTTGAATCACCAATGGTTGCTCCAACACCGTACTCAACGCGATTATGATGATTTCGATTGAGAGCACAAAGTCAGTTTTAATCGCAGATCGAATCTTGGCCTTTTCCTTTGTTACCAAGTCCTTTGGGTCATCCGTTCCCCTTGCGACGATGTTTGGCTTTTCGTGCAAGCCTAACCACTCTGTAACTTTTTCAAATCCCTCGTAACTCAGGTAGGCTCCACCAATCAACAAAATCGGTACAATCAACCAAGGCATATAAGAACTTAACAGAAAGGCTAGTGGCAGGATGATCACTTTATTCAGCAAAGATCCTTTTGTGATAGCCCAGATTACTGGCAACTCACGTGAAGCGTGGAACCCCGTCGCCTTCTCCGCATTCACCGCCAAGTCATCACTGAGTAACCCCGCTGTTTTCTTGGTTGCCACCTTACTCATCACTGCTGCATCATCAAGCAGTGTCGCAATATCATCAAATAGAGCAAAAAATCCACTTGCCATAATTATTTTGAATCACCTCTAAGTTAAAGTTTCCAACCGGAGCTATTTTCCTCAAATCTTATAGATAATTGGGGTCTGACCCCAATTATTCACGGGTGGGTCTTACCAGCACAACTCACACATAGAATTTTATTACCAGCCATAGAATGGTCAAGATAACTGCTATTTGCAGAAAAGCTTTCTTAGTCGATATAGTGACTAAATCTACTGTTTCATAGGTACTGTTCGGAGAAGTAATACGCCACAGCCAAAAAAACAGAATGGCTACAAACAATGGAACGTTTTCAATATTTGTAAAAAAGTCCAATTAGTCGCTTCTTAAGTATTCTATAGGTTCATTCCGTTCATGATGTAATCAGTAGCAAAAGTTGCAATCAGGCCAACCAATACTAGTATAACGATAAACCAGGTCACCCAAGACCAGCCACGTTGATTTGAATATTTTCTAGAACTCATCATATTTTTCTTTACCTACTAGAAGGCTCACAAGAAATCACTATCGCTTGTTAGTCCTAACTCTAGATAATAGGGGTCTGACCCCAACTATTATAGGCCCGGAGTAACTTGACCGGCTTGTTAAGCATTGCCCCCAGCACCAAAACTGACGTACAGGGCATAACCGCCAACCCCTAGTAAAAGCCAAAACAAGATCCCAAATGTAATAACAACAAAACTATCTACATCTGGTTCTGATTTAAAAATAATTTTTGCTATGAGGTATCCCGGACCTTTGATTAACAGCTCAAGTATTATTTCTATGAATAATTGAGCAATAAACCTACCAAAGAACCTTACAACTCCACCGACGATATCCTCTACCACATTTTTTCCTTGTAATGCTTAACGTTTTAGGTAAGGGGCGGCTGGCGTAGCCAGGCGTCCCGCGCAGGGCCGTAGGCCCGCAGTAAGCTTGACCGACTTGTTAGAGATCATTGCTTATATTTTTGCAAACCTTTAACTGTTAACCGTTTGGCAGAACCTTTTAATTTTTTTGCTTTGCCTTGATACTTATATGCAATAACGTAATCAGTTTCGGTTTTATACACTGACGAAACCCTAACAAGTGGGTTAGTTTTTACATATGATTTAGGCTTAATGGAAGTGGATGATGGCGCTAGCCTCATGCCATTAATAGATTGCAACTGTAAATCCCTTTTTTTAGAACTAAGATTTGTAATATAGATTTCATACACTTCTTCTATATCACCCTGCGAACGATCAATACGACCCCATTTATTTTGAATCTTATAGTTCTTCGGCAAACGCTCTGAACCTAGTGTTATAACGAGATGAAATTTAAGTGCTCCATTTCCTACAACTCTAACATCCTCTAAATACTCAGAATATTGGATTTGTTTGTTCTTGCCAGTTTTTGGATCGTATGACGTGGAGTTGATACGTCCACTAGCATTACACCCATTTAATGCAAATACTGTGGTCAATATCACTAACAAACACAAATAACGTTTCATTTTTATTTATCTCTAACGTTCTAGCACAGCCGCAACGGTTTTTGTTGTCGGCTGGTGTGGCTTGTTAAGCGCTGCATTCTCAATGAGACAGTCCTGATTGCAGCTCTATAATTAGCTCTTTTTTTGCTTCACTCACTAACACCTCTGCCTTAGATGCATCTGTTTCACTCCAAACAACCCATCTATCTCCTTGGAATTGCCTCACATCATATTTAATGCTGTTTTCGCTAAATTTTCTAAGAACGATAGCTTCCATTTCTGGGCCAAAACTTACACTCCTATTAGACGGGACCATTTTCTGATAAAGCCGCCCAATGATACTTTCTACTTTTCTTTTGTCCTTTAGCTTGAATTCAAAGCGACTCCCGGATAATTGCTTATACCATATACCTGCATTATCGAAAGCGTCAGTAGCTAACTGGTGTAGATTTTCATCGCCCATACTGGTTACGAATGTTTCACTGGAACATCCAACAAGTATCAGCACAAAGACTATACGTAGAATTTTCATGTTTTACGCTTAACAGTGAGTTATACAGACTCTTCGTTTGTTGAGTTATACGGAGTCTGTATAACACAATTCGTAACGATGCCTTGTTTGTACATAATTTGCACAAGTAAGCTTGCCAGCTTCAGCTCGGATGACATTAAATAACTGTTGGTTGATAGTGGTGTATGTTGGATTGCTATTTGCATAACAGCTTGTACATCCTTGATTTTTTCTTTTATCCAATTCGCGAACAATGTGGATTTCTCGCTAGTGATCTGAGATTACTCTACATCCAGCAAGTGGTCAAACCTACACTTTTCAGGCTATGTAACACGAAATAACAAATTGCAAAGTGAAGAGCATTTTCTCTTCTAATGCACCGTACAAACCATACACGGATCAAACGATCGCACTATATGCTGTACTGACACCGGGTCATGCTCTCCATCTCTCACCGGCGCATTGACCAATGCCTGCTCCAGTGCTCCCGGTATTTCCTGAGTATCGCGGGGCGAGAAGTTCCATGTGGTGGGGGCAATGATCTGGTAGTTGAGAATGCGGCCGTTCTTTACCTTTAGCCAGTGCCCCAGGCTGCCGCGGGCGGCTTCGATCATACCGAAGCCCTGAGTCTCTTTTGGCATGTTGGCATGGTTACAGAAAGGTTCTTTTGGTTGCAGCCTGTCGGCCCACTGTTCCATGGCCTGTATCAGCAGGCCTATCTCCAGCACTCTGGCAATTACACGATTTCTTACATTGCCTCCACTTTGTGCCACCAGTTCTCTAATCAGTGGATGACCGTTAACAAGCTGGCGAGCAATGGCACCTACCTCTACCACCTTGCTGTTTAAACGGGGCGCCTTGCACCAGGTATAACTCCCCTCCTCATCTGCTGAGGGCAGGGTTACTCCATCGAAGGGATGCTTGGGTTCACTCTGGTAGTGCATCCAGCTATGGCTTATGTCTTCGGTTATGGTTTCTTGATTGAGTTGGTTTAGTTCGCCATTCCATACGCCCTGGGCGAACAGTTTCTCTCCCTGTTCTTCATACACGCCATAACTCATAAACCTGTCTGCTGCTCTGCCCATTGCATCCAGGTTGAGGGCATCTGCTATGTGCAGGAAGTGACTGAAGTCGCTATGGGTGGGTGCGTGGTTTACACGCCATTGATCCAGTGCCGCTATGGAATCCAGGCCAGTTACATTCTCAATGGAATCACCATACAGGGTCTGTTCCAGGAACTGGCGGAAGCCGTAGAGTATCACCTTGATACGCGTCTTCTCCTGGGACTCTATGGCCTTGGTGGTACCACCAGGTTGCAGCCCTAAACTATGGGGCCACTTACCGGCCAGTAGTCCCATGAGATGCATGAACTGGGCACGGACCGGAAGTACATCTCTGGCTGCCGTTCCCTTTACCGCCTTGAAACGTTCTAGCGCTGGTTGATACCAGGGCTCATTGGCATATACCTCGCGTGCAAAGTCCGGCATGAAGAAGAGATAAAAATGGGTCATATGATCGGCCGCGTTTTCGCAGGCCAAGATCAGGTTGGATGCCAGTTCACCGTTGCGTGGTGTCTCCAGATCCATGGCCTGGGCCAGGGCTTGGGCTGAGGCTACAGACTGGGCTACAGAGCAGATACCGCAGATGCGCGGTACATATACCAGGGCATCCATGGGGTCCTTACCCTGGAGGATCTGTTCAAAGCCACGATACAGGGGTGACACTACCCGGGCATCGGTTACCTTCCCATCGTTCATCTCCAGTTGTACCTCCAGGTCACCCTCCACCCGGTTGAACGGTCCGATTATGCGGCGGCTCATGTGTCCTCCCTGTTCTTATTCTTATCGCCGGGCGCAACCTTGATGTGATCGGCATGGGCATTCTCTTTCAGGCGTTCTGGGGTTGCTGCCTTGGACAGGGATGCCAGTGCCACGAACCAGGCCTTGGGCATATCGGTGGGTAGTCCGATGGGAATGCCTGCAATCTTGGGGGTCTGGTGGAAATTGTGACCCGGCTCTTCGAACCCAGCCGCGGTACAGTTGATGCAGGCATAGCCGCCGCGCAGACAGGAGCCCTCCCCATTCCACAGACGGGTGTTGCAGTCGGCATGGGCCTGGGTACCCATACAGCCCATGTGTTCCATTAGACAACCCAGGTCGGACAGCTTCTCGGCACTGGCCTTGAACTCGTAGTACTCGTTACGCAGGCAGCCGTGATGCACCAGGTGATCGGCATAGCTACGAGGACGGTTCAGTTCATCCAGATCTGCTGCGTTCATTTCATCATTGGCAACCTGCAGCATGGTCTCCACTACCCAGTTGGGGTGGATAGGACAACCGGCGATGTTTATCACCGGCAGGCCGGTGGGACAGCGATACTCCTCACCCAGCAGTCCGCCTGGCTTTGGCCCGGAGTACTGCAGGCCGCAGGCCTCACTTGGATTGCCACCGGCAGAGGTAATGCCACCATAGGCGGCACAGTTACCAACCGCTATTACCTGCTTCGCCTTCTGTGCAATGTCATTTATCCAATCCCGCATGGGACGACTATCGCCGGACATGCGATGAAAGCCACCTGTCCCATCCGGACCCTGAATCACCGAACCTTCCAGACACAGGATATCCAGCTCCATGTCGCCATCCACAATGGACTGCAACATGTCGCGCATATCTTCGTTGTTGTGTTCGCTCAGGCTGGGGTGCCACAGCAGCTCTATGCCAGCACTCTCCATGGTAGTGAACAGGTCCGGTGACTCGGCACACAGCAGGGACATGGAACAGCCACCGCAACCGCCTGACTGCAGCCAGAGTAGGGTCGGTTTGCGTGCCTGTTCACTCATCGCTATGCATTACCCATTGGCTGGAAGGGACAGGGTAAACACTGCCCCGCCATCTGGATGGTTACCGGCGGTGAGATCACCGCCCAGGTCATGAGCCAGACCGTAACTGATATAGAGACCCAGGCCGGTACCTTGCCCCACCGGCTTACTGGTAAAGAAAGGATCGAAGATGCGGGCCAGATCTTCCTCAGCTATACCTGGACCCTGATCTATCACCTTGATGTCTATGTTGTCGCCATTGCGGTTGCAGATGATAGTCAGCACCAGAGGCTCCTGCCCTGCCATGGCATCGGCCGCATTTTGTACCAGGTTTACCAGGATCTGGTGGATCTGCCCCTTACTGGCCTTGATCTCCAGGCCTTCCTGGAGCTGGTAATTGATATCTGGCTTGATGCGGCTGGCCTTGACCACCCAGTTGGCAGCCTTGCGGATGGTGGGCGCCAGTTCGAAGCGCACCTTCTCCTCTTTCTGGCTGCCGGAGTAGCGACGCAGGTCCTGCACTATATCGCTTACCCGTTCCACCCCTTCCAGGGTACCGTCGATCAGGGGGTCCATATCCTTGATGATGTGGTCTATCTTCAGCTTCTCACGCAGCTTACTTAGGAACTGGGGATCACCAGCGTGATGATCTGTCGCGGCAATGTATTCCAGAAGACGGGTGCCGTTTCGCCGGAACGCAAACATGTTGCCAAGTATAAAACTGATGGGGTTGTTGAGCTCATGGGCCACTCCGGCCACCAGGCGACCCAGTGCCGCCATCTTCTCCGAGTGCACCAGCTGTTGCTGGGTCTGCTTCAATTCCATATGGGTCTGGTTAAGCTCTTCATAGGCGCGGCGCAGCTCCCCTACCGGGCGCCCAATAAGCACTATGCCGTCCAGCCCACCATCGCGGTCGTAACGCGGGGAGCAGTTCATGGCCAGGGGAGCGCTGGAACCGTCGGCACAGCGGATACTCACCTCACAGTCCACCAGTGACTCCTGACGCATCTTCTCTGGGAACTGATCCACCATGGCAGAGGACTCTTCACTGAACACCTCGCTGATGGGAAATCCGATGAAGGTCTCGGAGCTCTTGCCGGTGAGTTTCTCCAGAGCTGGGTTCACCTGAAGGATATGACCCTCGGTATCGCACACGATGAGCACATCGGTGATGGCGGAGAGCACGCTATCGATGAACTGCTGGGCCTCCTCCAGAGCAGAGTTCTTCTGCTCCAGCTCGACCTGGTAACGCACCAGGTCGGCGTATACCGAGTCCATCTTGTGGATCACCTCGATCCAGGCGCTCTCGGTGGAGGGGTTGAGCTCCAGTGACTGGGTTACCCCGGCCTGATCGATCAGACTTGATCCGTAATCATCAATTCCTTTGCTCATGACTGCTAACCTGTATTTGCCGTTTCAACTGCAAGGGTGTTATCTAACATCTTCCTCATCCTCGGCTTTACCTCCCTCCCCTCCAGGGAGAGGGTCGGGGTGAGGAGATCATGCATCCAGTTTATGTTCATGAACAACAGACACACCAATCTGTTCCAGTCCATAACGCTCCAACTTACTGCGCAGCCCGACCCGGGACAGTCCCAGTTCACGGGCAGCACGACTCTTGTTCCAGCGGTGGCGTATCAGGGCCTCTTTCAGGATGTGGGCCTCCAGGGTCTCTACCCGCTCCTTGAGAGAGCCATCCAGACCGGCCAGATTCTCTAATACCGGTGCCTCATCCTGAGGCATGGCGCGTAGCACCCGTGGTGACAACAGGTCGGCACCCAACTGTTCACCGGTGCTCATCACCAGCATGTAGCGTACCTCGTTCTGCAACTCACGTACGTTTCCCGGCCAGTGGTAGGACTGCATACACACCAGTGCCTCTTCGGTGAAACCCTTTACCTCCTTACCTAGATTCTGTATCGCCTTATCCAACATGCTGTGGGCCAGTAGTGGGATATCCCCTTTGCGGTCACGCAAAGGAGGCAACTGAATGGTCATATTGGCCAGGCGGTAGTAGAGGTCCTGACGAAAACGACCGGCCCGTACCTCGGCTTCAAGATCCTTGTTGGTGGCGGCGATGATGCGCACATCCACCTCACGGGTACAGCTACAACCCAGAGGGCGGATCTCCCCTTCCTGTAACACGCGCAGCAGCTTCACCTGGAAGGCGGGCGACACCTCACCAATCTCATCCAGGAACACGGTGCCACCATTGGCACGTTCAAACAGACCAACCTGGTCCTGAACCGCCCCAGTGAAGGCGCCGCGCTTATAACCAAACAGTTCGCTCTCCAACAGCTCGTCTGGAAGGGCTCCGCAGTTCTCAGCTATAAAGGGCTCGTCACAGCGCGGGCTGTTGTAGTGCAGGGAGCGTGCAGCAAGTTCTTTACCGGTTCCTGATTCACCGGCCAACAGCACCGAAACATCATAGGGAGCCACGCGCCGGATCTTGTCACACACCGCGTTCATGGAACTGTCCGGGGTACGCACTATGCCGTCGTCACTATGATAGTTCTGCTTCAGTTTTTCCCGTTTCTCGGCCAGGGACTCATCCAGTTGCGACGGGATCTTTTTCAGCTCGATGGAGAGGGCCTCATTCTGACGCTGCAGTTCCAACATCTGGTAGGCGTTCTTCAATGTCATGATCAGGTTGTCAGGATGCCAGGGCTTGGTGATGTACTGATAGATACCGGCCTCGTTTACCGCGCTGATGATATCCTCGGAGTCGGTATAGCCGGAGATGATCATACGGATCACATCCGGCCACTGTTCCCGTACCTGTTTCAGGAACTCTACCCCGGTAACCTCCGGCATGCGCTGATCGCACAGGATGATCTGCACCCACTCCCGTTGCAGGATCTCCTCCGCCTCTTCCACTGATGTAGTGGTCTTTACATCGAAGTCCTCTTCCAGAATGCGTTGCAGTGTCTCCAGGCTGCGTAGTTCATCATCGACAATCAGAATCGTGGGTAACCTGTTCATGAAACTCTCCGCAGTTTTCTCCCGATACGGCGATGGCGCGCAATGGTTATAGGGGTGCGCGACTTGGGAATCTTGTAGACAAAGTTGTAACGGGCCACGTGGTAGCTGGGATCAAAGCCGTAGAAGTTGAGACGCATGCGCTCCAGCTCTTCATCCCGATACTGCTGCAGTGGCTTGTGGGCCTCATCGGTGGCCCGGTTTCGGTTCTTGAACTCCAGGCGCGATTCATAGGCCGGCGCCTTGGCCATGGCAGTGGCCCGTAGCTGCAGCTCCTCCACGAAGCCGCTTACTTCCTGCTCAAATACCGCATTTACCAGCCCCAGCTCATGGGCCTCCTTGGCCGACATGGGCAGACGCCCCTGGGTGATGCGCTCCACATTCTCTGGTCCTGCATAACGCGGCAACAGATAGCTCCAGTACTCAGAGCCGTAGAGGTTGCCCATATCCTTGTAGTGAGGATTGAGGATTACCCCATCCCTGGCCCACACCTCATCACAGGCCCGGGCCAGGAACACACCACCAGCACCGGCGTTGCCCTGGAGTGCGGCCACGGTGAGATGGGAGTCGGTATTGATGATCTCCAGGGCCAGGTCATCAATGGCATTGATGTTACGCCAGGACTCATCGGCTGGACTCTCTGCCGCTTCGATCAGGTTCAGGTGCATGCCGTTGGACCAGTAGTTGGGTCCGCCCATAAGTACGATAACCTTGGTATCGCACAGACGTGCCTTGATATAGGCCTGACGCAGGCGCTCACACTGATCACTGCCCATGGCGCCGTTGTAGAACGGGAAGTGCAGGTATCCAACACCGCCCTGCTCTTCATACCAGATATCCCGGTAGCCACTATCCAACCCTGGCTGTATCTCAGGGATACCAGTAATCTCTTCCTGCAGCACCATGGTGGCTGGCAGTTTGAATGGATGCTCAGACTGCTTATCCCGCAGGTGCCCGATCCACACCGCACCATTCACCGTAGCGCGACAGATGGCATGACCACAGCGTGCTATCACATCCCCCGGACGACCAGTGAGAATGCTCTCCAGATGAGCGTCATACAGAAACAGTTCACGCCCGAACAGCTCATCCTTCACCCCGGGAAAACCGTCGGCACAACGAACCTTGCGCAACACCGTTTGTGTATCATCCTGTCCCCAGTCGATGGTTCTATCCGACTGCTGCATCAACGGCTGCAGGGTGCCATGGATCTCAGGATCACTGTAGTCCAGGGGCTGAGGTTTGAAGTCACCTTGTTCAAAACGTTGTACTGCTTTAAGCACTGCATCCACTGCGGCCTGGGTTATCTCATTGCGATAGATGCTGGCCTTGGTGTCATCCCGCAACTGGAATTCACTGAAGGCCCAGATGTCACCGGCATCCATCTCGGCGTTGGCCTGGAGTACGGTTACACCCCAACGCTGTTCACCATTGATGATGGCCCAGTCCAGGGCCGAGGGACCACGGTCCCCACGAATTCCTGGATGCACCACCAGGCAGACATAATTGCGCCACAACTCTTGGGGGATAGCGCGTTTCAGAAACGGCGCAATGATCAGATCAGGCTGATACAACTCAGCCGCTTCTAGGCTGAAGTTATCATGGATATCGAACTCTACCGATACCTCGTGACCTGCCTCATGCAGTTCGGTATACAGCCTCTGGGTGAGGCTGTTGAAGGCGTGGGTTAAAAACAGAATCCGCATTAGTGCATCTCTTGTTCGTATATTTTCAAACCAAAACCATTGGCCGCGAATGGACGCAAATTACCGCTAATTAACGCAAACAAACCGTTATATGTTTTATGTTTATTCGCGCATATTTGCGGTGATTGGCGTTTATTTGTGGCTAATCCATCCATGCTTTAACAAATCCTCGGTAGTTGCTCACCCACCAGCCAGTCCACCATGCGGCTGCCACCAAAGCTGGTCTCCATCTGCACAAAGCTGTGCTGATCTTCCACCACCTTACCGATGATGGCCGACTCCTTGCCCAAAGGATGTTGCTGCATAACATCTAACAACCGCTCGGCATCTTCCTGGGGACAGATGCAGATCAGCTTGCCCTCGTTGGCAACGTACAGGGGATCCAGGCCCAGCAATTCACAGGCTGCCTTTACCGCTGGTTGAATTGGTATGGCCGCCTCCTGCAAATGCATGCCGACACCGGACTGATGAGCCAGTTCATTCAGGGTGGTTGCCAGACCACCGCGGGTAGGATCACGCAGGCAGTGAATATTGGGTACCGCATCAACCATGTCTGCGATCAGTGTATGTAGTGCGGCAGAGTCGGACTCTATGCTGGTCTCGAACTCCAGGTTCTCACGGCTGGACATAATGGCCACACCGTGATCACCCATGGTGCCATTAACCAGGATGGCATCACCGGGCTGGGCCAGGTCACCTGAGATGTTTATACCTTCAGGCACCACACCAACGCCTGTTGTAGTTATAAACACACCATCGCCCTTGCCCCGCTCCACCACCTTGGTGTCACCGGTAACTACAGGCACGCCGGCCTCTGATGCCGCCTTGCCCATGCTGGCTACGATGCGTTCCAGATCGGCCAGGGGGAACCCCTCTTCCAGGATAAAACCGGCAGATAGATACAACGGCTTGGCGCCGGACATGGCCACATCGTTGACTGTTCCATGTACCGCCAGGGAACCAATATCACCTCCGGGGAAGAACAGGGGTGAGATCACGTGGCCATCGGTGCTTATTACCATGCGGCTTGCTGGCACCTGAAATGCTGCCTGATCATTGGCCTGGCGCAGCATATCGTTATCAAAATATTTTACGAACAGCTCCTCTATGAGCTGGGCCATGGCACGACCGCCACTGCCGTGGGTCATATCCACCACGCCATCACGCAGGTTGAGTCCAATAGGGAAACGTTTCAGGTCTGCACTCATGCCACTGATTCCTGCTCTGATGTTTGTTCTGTTTTTGGTTGGGTAAAACGACCATAGCTCCAGTAGGCGGCACAGGCCCCTTCCGAAGAGACCATGCAGGAGCCCATAGGATTCTCCGGAGTACATACGGTGCCGAACAGTTTGCAGTCGGTGGGGCGTTTCACTCCGCGCAGGATGCCGGGGCATTCGCAGCCTTTGACATCATTGGCCTGGATGGCCGGCAGGTGAAAGCGCTTCTCGGCGTCGAACTCTGCAAACTCTTTCTTGATCTTCAGGGCGCTGTAAGGAACCAGTCCCAGGCCGCGCCATTCAAAGCTACGGCGCAGTTCCATTACCTCTGCCACCAGACCCTTGGCCTTTAGGTTGCCCTCACGTGAAACCACGCGAGTGTACTCGTTCTCTACTTCAAAGCGCCCTTCATTGAGCTGGCGGATAAGCATCAGGGTGGACTGCATAACATCCAGGGGTTCAAAGCCGGCGATAACTACCGGGCGCTGAAACTCCTCGGCAAAAAACTCATAGGGCTGACTACCGATGATGGAACTGACATGGGAGGGACCAAAGAAACCATCGATGCGCACCGAACCTATCTCACGCACCTCAGGTGACTCCAGAATATTGGTGATGGCCGCTGGAGTAAGTACGTGGTTACAGAACACGCTGAAGTTGTTAAGCCCTTCAGCCTGGGCCTGCTTTATGGCCACGGCACTGGGTGGGGTGGTAGTCTCAAAACCGATGGCAAAGAACACCACCTGGCGCTCTGGATTCTCCCGCGCGATATTCAGGGCATCCTGGGTGGAGTTCTTTGCCATCGGTTTTGAGACTACCACCCCACCCAGTGCCGTGGCCATAAAGCAGGCCCAGGCTGAAGGGCTTAACAACTTCAGCGT
>JANQEV010000059.1 GCA_028278145.1 Chromatiales bacterium
GCGTGTCTTCGGAGATCTTACCGGCCGCCATGCTCGCCGGGGTGAAAATGGCGCTGAACTGCTGGGAACAGCACCCATCATAGGCGATGTGATCGCTAACGGTATGACCGTACTTCCCTGGCGCCAGGATGTAATAGAGTTCTCCGATCCAACCTTTCCTTCTTCAGTCTGGCTGGTGGCCAGGTCCGATTCAAAACTAAAACCAATTATGCCATCAGGTTCACTCGATTCCGATATTACTGCCGTTAAGGACTCTCTCAATGGTCACAGCGTATTGGCCATGAAAAGCACCTGCCTGGATCCGGATCTCTACCAGATGTCAGAAACCAAGGCCGAAATACGCCTACCAGGAGACAAGCTGAATCTTAACGAGATGGCACCGGCTATCCTCAAGCATGAAGCTGAGTCTACCCTGCTGGATGTACCTGATGCGCTGATTGCACTGGAAAAGTGGCCTGGTCAACTGAAAGTGATTGGCCCCATTTCCAGCAACCAGGTGATGGGGGCCGGTTTCCGCAAAGAGTCTCCTGCCCTGCTTGCGGCCTTCAATAGCTACCTGAAAAAGGTCAGGCAGGATGGTTCCTATAACAGGATGGTAAGGAATTATTATCCATCTGTATTTCATTACTATGCTGATTTTTTTAACAGTAATGACTGACACCGAAACTAAGTATGGAAAACGCAGCAAGGTAGCAAGCTTTTTTATCTATGCTGCCGGACCTTTTCTGGTGGCTTATCTGCTGCTGTTGTTAGGAACCACCTATGTATCACAAAAGGACTTACGACTGGCCTCTGACAGCACACTGTTGTTAAACCAGGAAAACCGGGCGGCAGCCCTGAGCTATTTCTACTCCGAGCGTAGAAGCGATATCGCCACCTTGGCAACAAATAGGGCCCTAAGCGTATTCTTCTCCAATCGTGACCTAGGCATGTCAATGGAGTATGGACTCCGCGCCAGCCTTATCATCATGCAGAAACGATTCCAAGATCTGATAGACAGTAAACTGATTGATTCTTCACCAATATATTTACGTCTGCTGCTGCTCGATGAGCAGGATAACAAACTGGTGGATGTCGGTGTCGCAAGCAAGATACATGAGCCCTGGATTAACAATGACCTGTTAAAAACCAAGGAGATAAAATCTCTCATTGTGCAGAGCAAGGAACACAGCCACATGGTGCTTACCGCTCCCTATTACTACAAAGGGAAACGTATGGGGACCATACTCGCAGAGATCAATCATGATGAGGTTATTCAACAGCTGATCCAACCACAGACCAATGGGCGCACCCAATATGTAGTTCTGGCAGGCGACTCCGAAGACCTCCTAAGATACGACCACACTGATAACAGGCAATCTTCGCCACAGCTAGTTCCGGAACAGTCATCCAGTACCTATGCCAACTACAGGAAGGCACCAGTACCCGGTACTCCATTTATTCTGGCCGCAACACAACCTGCAGATGCTTCCAGTGGTCTGTTGACATCACCCTGGTATCTCTTCTCACTGGCCACCCTGGCCCTGCTGGTCTTATCTACGGTTGCAATCGGGGTCCGTACCAGAACACGCAACCTTCTCCTGCATGCCAGTATTGAGGAGTCAGAACGTAGAAGCCAGTTATTGAACAAGCAGAACGCATTGCTCGAGGAGGAAGCCAGAAAAAGATATGAGAGTGAAAATCATCTGCAAACCCTGATCGAAACCATTCCTGATCTTGTGTGGCTGAAAGATCCAGACGGGGTCTACCTCACCTGTAACCCTAAATTTGAACGTTTCTTCAATGCCAAGAAAGCCGATATTGTCGGCAAGACAGATTATGATTTTTTTGAACCCGAGTTGGCAGAATTTTTTCGGGGGCACGACAAGGCAGCTATTGACGCAGGGAAACCACGTATTAATGAAGAGAGTATCACCTATGCCGACGATGGACACGAAGAGCTGCTGGAGACCATAAAAACCCCCATGCGGGACAGAGACGGCAAGCTGGTGGGAGTCTTGGGTATAGCCAGGGATATTACGGAACGCAAGCGGATTGAAAACAGGTTACGCACCCTGTCACAGGCCATAGAGCAGAGTCCGGTATCAGTGATAATTACCGATCCCGATGCCAATATCCAGTACGTCAACTACGCCTTTGAACAACTTACCGGCTATAGTTCGGCCGAGGCAGTGGGGCAAAATCCCCGCATACTCAAATCCGGAAACACACCTATAGAGCACTACCGAGACCTGTGGCAAACCATAACCAGCGGCAAGACATGGCAGGGCGAGCTTCAGAACCGTAAAAAGAATGGCGAACTGTTTTGGGAGCATGCCAACATCGCACCGGTACTGGATGAATCTGGAGCTATCCTTCACTACCTGGCGGTAAAAGAGGATATAACCTTACGCAAGCAGCATGAAGAGCATATCCTGCACCAGGCACATTTCGATACCCTGACCGATCTACCCAACCGCTTCCTTTCCCTTGACCGCCTGTCACAACTGCTGAACGAAGCACAACGCAACCGCGAGCGGGTGGCAGTACTGTTCCTGGATCTGGACGATTTCAAAAAGATCAACGATACCCTGGGTCATGACACGGGGGACAAGCTTCTTATAGAGGCAGCATCACGTCTGTGCAGTGTGGTACGCAGCGGTGATACGGTAGGACGTTTGGGAGGGGATGAATTTATCATACTGCTGGGCGGGTTGGAGGATGCAGCTGATGCCAGCCCAGTAGTGGAGAACCTGCTAAATCGATTCAGAGATCCATTTAGTATCGACGGACGTGAACTGGTACTAACCGCAAGTGTAGGTGTTGCGGTCTATCCGGATGATGGTAACAACCCATCAGAACTTCTACGCAACGCCGATTCAGCCATGTATCATTCCAAAGAACAGGGGCGTAATACTTACTCCTACTTTACCGACGCCATGAACCAGGAGGTTTCCAGACGGCTACTCCTGGAAGAGCAGCTGCATGGTGCATTGGATCGCGGTGAGTTCCGTCTCTGCTATCAACCCCAGGTGGATGTCAGCACCCAAAGAATCATTGGGGTGGAAGCGCTGTTGCGATGGCACAACCCCGCCCTGGGAGAAGTTGCACCAACCGAGTTTATTCCTATTACCGAGCAGACCGGCCTGATCATACCGGTCGGCCAGTTCGTATTGAACGAGGCCATGACCATGGCTGCCAAATGGCAGCAAATATACGGGGAGACATTTACCATAGCCGTCAACCTGTCACCCAGCCAGTTCCGAGATCCCAACCTGGTTCCTTATATAGAAATAACCATGCAACAATCCGGACTTGCAGACAACACCCTGGAGCTGGAGATTACCGAAGGGGTTCTGATGAGCGGGCATGCCTATATTGATGATGCCTTGGCTACCTTGAACAACCTTGGTGTCGGCATTGCCATGGACGATTTTGGTACCGGCTACTCATCCCTCAGCTACTTGCGCAGTTATCCCTTCGACACTCTGAAGATAGACCGTAGTTTTGTAAACGACATTACCGTGGACAAAGCAGACCTGGAACTGGTCAACGCAGCCATTGCCATGGCCCACGGACTGGGACTGAAGGTAGTGGCCGAGGGGGTAGAGACAGAGGAGCAACTGACTCACCTGGCCACCCATGGTTGTGAATTTGCACAAGGCTATCTTTTCAGCAGGCCGGTACCCGCCGAGGAGATAACTGCGATATTAGAATCAGAAACTAGTTTAAGTTGAGAAACAGAATTCACCCGACGACCTTGTCTTTACATCTTGCTGCAGACGGATCAAGTTCGTAGCACACAGTGCCATCACTCTCATTGCGCTTACATACGGCATAGCGCTGTAACACCCCAATCATGGCCTCATTGCCCGGTAGCACATAACCCCGCAACAGTGACACTTGGTTATCACGGGCATGCTGTATCAGGTACTCCAACAACAGAGTACCAAGACCCTGATTCTGGTAGGCATCTACTACAGTCACAGAAAACTCCGCCACCCCCGGCTCCTCCTGCAATCTGACATAGCGGGCCAGACCTATACCTACACGCGCTCCTTCCTGATCCAAGTGACATGCAACCACTACACTGTTGTAATTATCAGCCCCGGTCAGACAATCCACATAGTCATCTGGAAGCGTTCGCATGGGCATATGATATCGAGAGTAACGGGAACGGTCAGACAACTGCTCAAACCCATCCAGGATGCACTGGCGGTCACAGGGTGATACCGGCACCAGCACCACACCTGTGCCATCTTTGAGCCTTGCCTTTACGTCTGAAGATCCCATATAGGTCCACTTTAGATCCATTCGGGTGCGGAGTCAGCAGGCACGAAGCCAGAACATAGTCTTACATAATACTACGCGGAAAACAGTGTAAACAGTCAGCCTTGCAATTTGATATGCAATCTACATTTGCGCTATGTGGCTGGATATATTTAATCCTCATGTTATGGGTTACACTCACAAGTGCAACACACTACCAGGCAAGCTATATAGACCCTGCCTATCTCACTGTTATCCGCGTGTGGAAGGAGCTAAGTTGCTGCGTCCAGTCGAAGAAATCGTCGTTCAATCTATGGATGGGACAGACAGTGAATTATTCCCCTATCTGCCTTATATACTGCAAGATATCTGGGAAATTGGCACTCTTCCAGAGATAGTTCTCAGACTGATAGAAAAACATACGGCTAATCACTCAAATCTAAGTGTTCTCGATTTAGGATGCGGAAAAGGTGCTGTATCTATAACTGTTGCAAGGGAACTGAAATGCCGGTGTCACGGAATAGATGCTGTTGAAGAATTTATTGCAGAGGCAAGGAACAAAGCAAGAAAGTTTGAAGTAGCAGAACAGTGTGTCTTTGAATGTGGTGATATTCGAGTCAAAATCCATGTAATAACGGGCTACGACATCATCATTCTCGGATCTATCGGACCAGTTTTAGGCGATTATCACTCAACACTGACGCAATTATCGAACTGCTTGAATAAAGATGGGCTAATTATCCTGGATGACGGGTATATTGATGACGCAAGTGAATACCGCCATCCCTTATATGAAACACGATCGGCTCTTTTAAATACAATCTCTGATGCCGGGATGATAGTTGTTGATGAATCTATCCTGGAACGAGAAGCAATAGCAGAATCAGATGAACATATTTTCAGCTGTATTCGACAAAGGTGCCAGGAGCTTATGCATACTCATCCTGAACAGAAAAGCCTCTTTGCCGACTATATCAAGAAGCAGGAAGAAGA
This sequence comes from Chromatiales bacterium, assembly GCA_028278145.1. Taxonomy (GTDB): domain Bacteria; phylum Pseudomonadota; class Gammaproteobacteria; order Chromatiales; family Chromatiaceae; genus JAAGZL01. The sequence continues at coordinate 5,242 of JANQEV010000059.1, forward strand.
GAATGACGTACTTGAAAATAAAATAATATGTTCAACAATAGTATTGAGTAGGTGCACGTAAACATATACATAGAAACAGGCTCCCAGGAACTCACATCTATACCGGGAACTGATCGTTTGGAGGTAATGTGAACTATTTTGCCTACGGATCAAATATGTCTCTTCCCAGATTGAGGGAAAGAGCCCCAAGCGCAGAACGCATTGGCATTTTTACTCTTGCAGAGCACTCTCTACGCTTTCATAAGGTGGGCAGTAGAGACGGCTCAGGAAAGTGTGATGCACTGTTTACGGGAAATCCAGATGATCACGTAATCGGCGCTCTATTCGAAATTTCAGATGGTGAGAAAAAAGCCCTGGACAGAGTAGAAGGTCTTGGCTTTGGGTATCAGGAAAAAACTGTCTCAGTGAGTGACAGCCAGGGAAATATCTTTGAAGCAGTCACGTACTATGCAACCAATACCGATCCATCCTTGCTGCCTTACTCCTGGTATCTTCACCACGTCCTTTATGGCGCAAAAGAAACCAAGGTTCCTGCTGGCTATCTTGATGCTATAGCGGGCACGAAAAGCATCGAAGACCCAGATAAGGAAAGAGACTCTAGAGAGCGGGCAATATACATTTAGTAAATCAATCCCACGCCGTTGGCACCCGACATAAATCTTCTAACCCCCCCTTCCCTCTGCAGCAATTTACTACTACAACTAACTTAGTGGTTACAGATAATTAAAAACATCACACCATTGTCTGCGTTAGGGGCAAATCATGAAGAGACTACTGTTAAACATTATCTCTGTTATTGCAGTTGCAGGCATAGGATTACTGCCTGCAAGCAGCATGGCTGGAGATCCTACTTCTGCATACGGTAAATACCGTAATCTATTACAGGAGTTGTCATGCCCCTCAGACAGGTCTACATATGGTGAATACCGGGATTATGGATATTGGGGTGGCGGCCCATGGTGCGGATATAGGGGCAAGGCCGGTTACTGGGTTTGGGTTTATCCCAACTGGTATATATGGGCAAACAAAAGTGCACCAGCCGCTGCATCAGCCCATGGTAAATACACCAATCTGTTACAGACCCTGAAATGCCCGAGAGACAGACGTAAATACGGTAAATTCACCGATTATGGTTACTGGAAAGGCGGCACCTGGTGTGGGCAAAGGGGTAAAGCAGGATACTGGGTTTGGGTTGCACCCCATTGGTATATATGGGGAGCTAGAAATTAATTCTTAAAATGGTATTTCTAATAGTGGGCTATATCTTTCCAGGATACGAAAACTCAACTATCTGCTACCAGAGGTCGCTACTGGTTTCAGAGCAGTGTCATACCTGTAATAATGCTCCTAGACAAATTAATTATGTGGAGGTACCTAAGTGTCAGTCCTATTAGAGTTTTCCATGTTCCCCACCGATAAAGGGGAGAGTGTGAGCGAATATGTAAGCCAGGTAATCAAGATGATTCGGGATAGCGGCATAAGCTATCAGCTCACACCCATGGGCACCATCATCGAAACGGAGAACCTGGTGCAGGCCCTGGGCCTGGTAGAGGTAGCCTATGAGACCCTGGATCAGGCTGGATGTAACCGGATCTACTCCTCATTGAAACTGGATATCCGCAAGGGTAAGAGCAATCGCCTACAAGGAAAGCTGAATTCAGTGCAGGAGAAGATTGGCGAAGTAAATACCTAAGGAACCCCTGATTAGCTCCATAAGGCAACAGGTATAACTATGACCTATCAGCATACCTTCCAGATCCAGACCGACGGCCGCGGCACCTATGACATCAGCCGTGATGTAAAAGAGGTGGTATCGCAATCCGGGATCAAAGACGGCATCTGCCACCTGTTCATCCATCACACCAGCGCCTCCCTGGTACTGTGTGAGAATGCCGATCCTTCTGTACATAGTGATCTGGAGAATTTCATGGCCCGGCTGGTTCCGGATGGCGACCCCCTGTTTCATCACACCATGGAGGGGCCGGATGACATGCCGGCGCATATCCGTTCTATCTTGAGCAAGATGGATCTGACCTTCCCAGTTACACATGGCCGTAGCGCCCTGGGGACATGGCAGGGTATATATGTATGGGAGCACCGTACCAGCCCTCATACCAGAAAGGTGACTGTTACGGTTATTGGTGACTAATTACAGCGCTTCTGATCAGCAGATATCAAACCCATTTTGCATAATGAGCAGCGCGCTGCGCCAGCGGCACTGTACTTTTGCCAGTCCATTGACTACGGGTTGCCTGTGCCAGGTAGCCAAGACTATAGGTCTTGTAGGTAATCAGCGCTGGTGGTACTTGGTCAGCCCCATTATTCAGCGACTGCTTATCCCTGGCATCCCAGGCCTCCAGCACAAAGTCACACACTATATCCAAATCGGCCCGTGAGGTATCAAGCAGCAGGATAATATTCTCCACTGCCACCTGGTTGAACAGATACTCAAGCTCGAACAGCAGCCCGGATGGACGCTCGTCTGTAGTCAGGTCCACCACGTAGCGACTGCAGCGTTCAGCCGTTAGGAGAAACGCCTCTTGCCACACACTACCCTGGCACCAGAGGTAATTTATGGGATAGCCAAGGTATGAGTGATGCTTCTCATAATCGATAAATTGGGGGCAGTTGAAACGTCCTGAGTTATAAGAAAAACCCTCTATTGCCTGCTCTATGTCCTGTCGCGAACGCATTACCGCTCCATCCACCCGCGCCTCTGGACTAACAAGCAGATGCACTGGACCCAGACAGGCCCAACCATGGGCAACCAGCTGGGTACACATGCTGTCAGGGCGTTCGAAGATCCACAGGTACATCAAGGAAAACGGCACGGATCCAGCGGCGTTACTTGAGTCTGTTACCCCCTGCTGGTTCCAGGCCGGATCCGGCAACTGCGTATAATCGAAAACCTCAAGACCTGTTCTACTCCCTGTCATTGATGTTATCCCCAGCAGTTATTCGTTATCAGTCATGCCCTTGCGCGTCCAGCTACGCCAGGCACTCAATGCTACGGCACCCGATCCTATCATCAGGCCAACACCACCGCTGACCAGAATCGTTTGCAGGAATTCCACTGAAGAGTTAGAGCCCAAAAACAACATGACCAGGGCAGCGCCAAAGGCGGAGGCAGCAAGCCGAAAACGCCCTGCATAGTCGCTCTGTTTAGGATTCCACCAGGGACGGCTCATGATCTCTTACCTCCTGTTTAGAGATTTGCCAGATATTGCACTAATCCATGGGACAGCCCAGAAAACCAGCTACAGCTCCATCACTCCATCCATCTCTACTGCCGCATCCTTGGGTAGCGCGGCCACACCTACAGCGGCACGTGCCGGATATGGTTCAGAAAAATACTCGGCCATAACCTGGTTCACCAGGGGGAAGTGTCCCAGATCGGTCAGATATACATTCAGCTTGATTACATCCTGCAGAGTGCCGCCGGCTGCCTGGCATACTGCCTGTAGATTGTCGAATACCCGTCTGATCTGCGCCTCCATATCACCATCTACCATCTCCATGGTCTCAGGAACCAATGGTATCTGCCCCGACAGATAGACCCGGTTATCGTTCTTAACCGCTTGGGAATAGGTACCAATGGCCTGGGGCGCATTGCTGGTACTGATGATCTCTCGACTCATGGGTGCAGCTCCGTTTAAGAGTTGTTGTAATTTATATATTGGTTTTTCGGCAAACCGATCAGCCCATCATGCGCGTGATGCTCATAACCTCTGGCAGGGCGCGCAGTCTCTTGATTATGCGGGCCAGATGTTTACGATTGCGCACGCTCACTGTGAACTCAAGGGTGGAGGAGAGCCCATCCCGCTCCTCGATCACTACGTTCTCGATATTGGACTCCATCTCGGCAAAGGCAGCCGCCACGGTAGCCAGTACTCCCCGTTTACTGCCTACCTCTACACCCACCTCAGTGGTAAATTCACCATCGATCTGCTCCTCCCAGCGCACATCCATCCAGTTTTCGCCCGACTTACGGAACTCTCCTAGATTTGGGCAACCCTGGCGATGCACCACTATACCTTTTCCGGGACTGAATACGGCTACGATATCGTCCCATGGGATGGCACGACAGCACTTGGCGAAACCCACCACCATGCCCTCTGTGCCACTAATCACCAGTGGCTGCGCTGAGTTGGTTGGAAATGGCTCTTCGTCCTGGGCCAGCTTACGGTCACCGGCAATCCTGCGTGCCACCAGCAATGCCATGCGATCACCCAGACCAATCTTCTCCAGCAGGTCATTCATACTATCCAGCTTGAAATCGGAGAGCAGGGCATTTACTCCATCTGCCATGGCCTCTTCCAGTGTTAACCCATAGGCCTCAAGACCACGCTCCAGCATTCTGCGGCCCAGTTCCACCGCTTCCTGGCGCTTCAGGTTTTTCAGAAAGCTACGGATACTGGCGCGGGCCTTGCCGGTAACTACAAAGTCCAGCCATGAGGGGTTGGGACTGGCTCCTTCAGCGGTTATCACCTCCACGGTTTGACCGCTTAATAGCTTGGTGCGCAAGGGCACCAGTTGCCGGTCCACCCGAGCGGCAACACACTGGTTGCCTACATCTGAATGCACAGCATAGGCAAAGTCGATAACGGTTGACCCCTTGGCCAGCACCTTGATTCCGCCTTTAGGGGTAAACACGTGCACCTCATCCGGAAACAGATCAATTTTTACATGTTCCAAAAACTCCATGGAGTTACCGGCATCTCTCTGCAGATCCAACAGGTTCTTCAGCCAGTCCGAGGCATAGGTATGGGCCGCCCCGGTGCTCTCCTCTTCACTCTTGTATACCCAGTGTGCAGCAATACCGGATTCAGATATCTCATGCATCTCCTCGGTTCTGATCTGGGCCTCCACCAGGACGCCGTGGGAGCCGATCAGCGATGTATGCAACGATTGATAACCATTGGCCTTGGGAATGGCAATGTAATCCTTGAAACGGCCTGGTACCGGTTTATAGAGATTATGTACCACTCCCAAAGCACGGTAGCAGGTGTCCACGCTGTCCACGATAATGCGAATGCCGAACAGATCCACTACCTCGGTAAAGGACAACTTCTTGTCGCGCATCTTCTTGTATACGCTATACAGGTGTTTCTCACGCGCCTGAACCTGGCCCGTGATCCCCTCCTCTGTCAGGCGCTGCTGCATGGCAGTCTCAATATGAGCCATCAACTCTTTGCGATGACCACGCATGGTCATTACTGACTTATGCAGTACCCTATGCCGCATAGGCCAGGCCGCGGCAAAACAGAGCTCTTCCAGTTCCAGACGGATATGGTTCAGGCCCAGGCGGTTGGCAATGGGGGCGTAGATATCCAGCGTCTCACTGGAGATGCGACGCCGTTTCTTAGGACGCATCACATCCAGGGTGCGCATGTTGTGCAAGCGATCTGCCAGTTTGATCAGGATCACCCGTATGTCCTTGGTCATGGCCAGGAGCATCTTGCGGATGTTGTCGGCCTGAGCCTCAGCGTGGGATACCGAGTCGATCTTGGTCAGTTTACTTACCCCATCCACCAGATCCGCAATCTCTTCGTCAAACTCCTCCGTTACCATTTTCTTGGTTGCAGAAGTATCTTCAATCACATCATGCAGAACAGCGCCTATCAGGCATTTATAATCCATCTGCATCTCGGCCAGGATGCGGGCCACTGCAATAGGATGACAGATATATGGCTCACCAGACTTGCGGGTCTGCCCAGAGTGATAGTTGGCACCAAACAGATAGGCGCGATAGATCTCCTTGATCTGTTCCGGATCAAGGTAGGACTCAAGATAGTCACAAAGGTCCGCAATACGGAAGCCGGCCTCTTTGGACCAAACTTCACGTTGCGCTGGCGTTATGGCCTGTGCTGTCTGTAACTGCGACATAAAACCTTGTTACCCACGTGCCAAAAATGCAATCAATCGGCTTGTGAGATTTTACACTCCTATCTAATCAAGTGACCCTTAATGTAATAGTCAGTTCCTGACTCTACGCCTATAACTTCCATATTAGTCAAAATGAACCCGCTTAACCACCGGCCCTACAGGGGCAGGAAGCAGTTGTCACCAACTATTAACCCAGCACCAATAAAAAAGGTGCAGACCATGGGCATGCACCTTTTCCTTATGCCTGCACCCTGCAGGCTTGAAGATAAAACTTGTCTATCAGCTTGCCTTATCCTGCCCTTGCTCTGCTGCAGCAAGTTCTTCACCGGCAGCCATGAATGCCTCTTCAGCAGCCTCTACATCAGAAATCTCTTCTTCCTTTGGATCAACATTATCGGCATTGATCAACCCTTCCGCAATTTCGCGCAGGGCCATAACTGTCGGTTTGTCATTCTCCCACGGCAGAAGGGGGTCTACACCATTGGCCAACTGACGGGCGCGTTTGGTTGCCAGCACCACCAGGTCAAATCGGTTGTCAACGTGTTCCAGACAGTCTTCAACTGTTACTCGTGCCATTCTATATACTCTCCGTGGATCCCTGCTCGCAATGTATCAAGCAGGCAAAATTAAACTTGATTCAGCCAGCAGAAATTCTGTTTTGGCCGCGGAAAAACGCTGTATATTATACTATTTTTTATCCACTAACCAGTAGACGGGGGTTTCAGCAACCAGGGCAAGCACCGGATAATAGCTGAAAAACTGCAGCAATCTCAGGTGAGCAGGTTCCCCAACTGCTGGCGTAACTCATCTATCTGATGCTCCTGACGCAGGCGTTCCGCAGCAATGATGGCGCGCATACTATCCATGGCATGTAAAAAATCATCATTCACCACCAGGTAATCATACTCCGGGTAGTGTGATATTTGATCCCGCGCTTCCAGCATACGCCTCTCAATCACCTCGGGATCATCCTGCTTTCTGTCGGTAAGGCGTTGCCGCAATATCTCTTCTGATGGCGGTAAGACAAAGATACACACCGTGCCTGACAGATTAGCGCGGATCTGCCGCGCCCCCTGCCAATCTATCTCCAGAACCACATCGTAGCCCTGCTCCAGTTGAGAGGTAACCTCTTCGCGGTTGGTGCCGTAATAGTTGTCGAACACATGTGCATGTTCCAAAAAAGCACCCTCATCCACCATTTGCAGAAAGGTCTCCTCATCGACGAAGTGATAGTCCTTCCCTTCCTCTTCACCAGGTCGTTGTGGACGCGTGGTGTAGGAGACGGACACGTGCAGCATCTCGTCTTGTTCCAGCAGCGCCTTTAGCAGGCTGGTCTTGCCGGCTCCCGATGGAGCTGAAACCATAAACAGTGTGCCTCGTGACATCTCTTACCTTTCTATCAACCTAAAATGATCTATCACCCTTACCAACCGGGTTACTCTATATTCTGAACCTGCTCTCGCATCTGTTCTATCAATACCTTCATCTCCACTGCAATCTTAGTAGTTTCTGAATCGTTAGCCTTGGAGCTAAGGGTATTGGCCTCGCGATTCAGCTCTTGCATCAGAAAGTCCAGCCTGCGTCCTACTGGTTCCTTACGCTGCAATACCTGCTGCACCTCCTGTAGATGCGCATCCAGTCGATCCATCTCTTCATCCACATCCAAACGCTGACACAGTATGGTCATCTCCTGTTCCAGCCTGCCTTCATCCAGTTCTCCTGACAGCTCTTCCAGACGGGCGCGCAAACGTTCACGGATTCCGGAAAGAATACTAGGCATTCGTGTCCTTACCATTACCACCTGCTCCTGCAAGGAGCTGCAGCGGGCCTGGATCAACTCCCCCAGCCTGGCACCTTCACGCTTCCGGTTCTCTATCAAGCTGTCCAGAGACGCCGCAAGCAGCTCCTGGGCCTGTTTCTGCAAGGGTGTAAAATCCTGCTTCTCTGACTCCAGCACTCCAGGCCAACGCATGATGTCTATAGTGCGCGGCGGCACTGCCTCGTGTTGTAACTGACCTATCTCCTTGGCGGCCTCTAGCAGCTGTCCAGCCAGCCTGGTATTTACCTTCATGCCAGCTGTGGTCCCACTTCCAGCCTCGAACCTGAGACTACAGTCAACCTTGCCCCGCCCCAGTTTTTTGGCCACCATTTCACGCACAGTCGGCTCAATTGCTCTAAACTCTTCAGGTAGGCGAACCATTACTTCTAGATAGCGATGATTCACAGAGCGCAGCTCCCACACCAGCCCTCCAAGATCATCCCGATGCTCTTGTCGCGCAAATGCTGTCATGCTACTAATCATTTGTAATCCTTAGCCTTTACCCAGAAGAGTAATAATTCAATGGGGAAATAAATATTATTCGTAATTCAGTGTATGATAACCGGCTTGAACCAAGCTTGCACCAGATTAGAGAGTAAACTGAAAGAACATGAGAGAAGCTCTCCCGCCGGGAACAGTTATTGACTGCTATACGATTATCAAGTTAATCGGCAGTGGCGGTTTCAGCCTTATTTACCTGGCGGAAGATGAGGACACCCAGGATCAGGTGGTCATAAAGGAGTATCTGCCAAAAAAGCTCGCCACCAGAAATAAAAATGATCTCAGGGTATCTGTGGTTAGTGAAGACCAGCTGAACGCACTAAACAATGGCCGCAAACTGTTCTACCAGGAAGCCAAGACCCTGGCCTCACTCAAACATCCGAATATCGTCAACGTACGTAACTTCTTTCTCTGCTACGACACCGCCTATATGGTAATGGACTACGAGCATGGGAAAAATCTTGGGCACTACATAAAACGCCGCAAGGGTGGATTGAGCACTACCTTTCTCAAGACCGTATTTCCGCCCATACTGGATGCCCTGAGCCTGATCCATTCCAAGGGCCAGCTGCACCTGGATATCAAACCCTACAACATCCACTTGCGTCCTGGTGGCGATCCCCTGCTGCTGGACTTTGGAGCCGCCCACCATTTTGCCACCAGCAGAAAACGCCAGAGCTCGCAGGTGGTAACGCCCGGGTTTTCTCCCATTGAACAGTATTATGCTTCAGGTTATGTGGGACCCTGGAGTGATGTCTATGCTATTGGCGCCACCATGCGTGCCTGCATCGATGGAAAATCACCCCAATCTGCAGTGGAGCGACACGCCAAGGATCTGGTGCGGCCGGCGGCAATAGCATACAAGAAACGTTACCCTGCATACCTGCTGGAGGTCATCGACTGGGCTATGGAGCTTGATCCCCTGTTGAGACCGCAGAACGCCAGCAATATGTTACAGGCGCTTATCACGGAGACCGGGCATAAACCAATGACAGACGGTGAGTCTTCATTGGATCAGTTGCTCCGAACCATGGGTGACCGGACATGAGCGAAATGCAAATAGCCAAAGCAACCCTGCAGGGGGACCGCAAGATCAACCAGGACCGGTACATTTCTATCGAGTCCGAAGGTAGCATCCTGCTGGGATTGGCAGATGGTATGGGTGGCCACCCCAAGGGAGAGGTTGCGGCACAGATCTTAACCGACACCTGCAATTCTTTTTTTTCCCGCGCCCCTAAACCAATACACAGCCCCCGGGAATTTCTGCATCGCCTGCTGCAAAAGTCCCATGAAAATATCACCGCCTACGGGTTGGACCATACGCCAGCGATCAAACCTCGCACCACTGCCGTGGTGGCACTGATCCAGGATGGAATTGTGCGCTGGGCCCATGCTGGTGACAGTCGTTTGTACATATTCCGCAATGGACGCACCCTGCATCGCACCAAGGACCACTCCTACGTCCAACAACTGGAGCAGCATGGACTGATCACCAGTGACGAACTGGAAACCCATCCGCAACGCAATTATGTTACCCGCTGTCTGGGGGGAAACATCTCCTCCCCGGAGATCACCATCAGTAAATCGGTTCGACTCAAGGATGGGGACGTCATCATGCTGTGCAGTGATGGATTGTGGTCCCACTCCAATGAGGAAGTTATGGGACGAATCCTCACGGGTAATCTGCCACTCTCCACATCTATTAGCTCACTAGTGCAAGAAGCGGTTGATGATGCCTCTCCTGATAGTGACAACGTGTCTGCTATCGGTATGCGTTGGAGTATGGAAGCCGACAGCGAGGAGAAGAAAGAGGTTCCTAAGCAGCAACCGCTTAAACCACAGGAAGATGAGATATCCCAGGCCATAGATGACCTGAAGTCTGCAATTGAACAGTTTGAAACCACCAAAAACCAGGAGACAAAATGAGACCTAGTGGCCGTAATCCAGACCAACTTCGTCAGGTTGTGCTAACTCGCAACTACACCATGCATGCCGAGGGATCGGTATTGGTTGAATTTGGCAATACCAAGGTTCTGTGTACCGCCTCGGTGGAAGACCGGGTACCTGGATTCCTCAAGGGCCAGGGCCAGGGCTGGGTTACTGCAGAGTACGGCATGCTGCCCCGCTCCACCGACTCACGTATGGGACGCGAGGCCAGCCGCGGCAAACAGGGTGGACGCACCCTGGAAATCCAACGCCTCATAGGGCGTTCCATGCGGGGAGCAGTAGATCTAGAGAAGTTGGGAGAGCGCACCATCACCCTGGACTGCGATGTTATCCAGGCCGACGGCGGCACCAGGACTGCATCCATCACCGGCGCCTTCGTTGCCCTATGTGATGCCATTACCTCACTCCAGGACTCAGGCCAGATAGACAGCAACCCAATCATCGAGATGATCGCATCCGTCTCGGTAGGAATTTACCAGGGCATACCTGTACTGGATCTGGACTACGACGAGGATTCCAACGCCGAGACCGACATGAACGTGGTAATGAATGATGCTGGAGCTTTTATCGAGGTTCAGGGAACCGCCGAGGGACATGCCTTCGACATGCATGAACTGCAGGCCATGCTAAACCTGGCCCGGCTGGGCATAACCCAGCTCATAGATGCTCAGCGCCTGGCGCTGGAGGTTTGATCAGAGGTTTGCTGTAACCAGAGTTAGCTACCGGCTGCAGCAGCCTTCTTCTCCGCCTCAGAGATCATGGCGCGCACCTTTTCCAGCGCCTCAGGTTCATCCTTTACCAGGGTTTCCAGTTTCTTCCAGTAGCTTACTGCCTGGGTATAGTTGCCCTTCTGGTTTTCCAGCAGGCCACCCATCCACAAGCCGGTCTGACTCTCGGGGGCCAGTTTAAGTGCCCGGTTTATCAACTCCTCCGGTCGTCCCTGCATACTTCCACCCTGAACCATGATTACGGCCTCTGCCAGGGATAAGATTACCGTGGGTTCTTCACCAGCGAGGGTCAACAGAGTCTCAAACGCCTTTACCGCATTGGGGTGGTCCTCCAGCACCATATAGGTACGCCCCAGCAGGAACCAACCCTCAGCATCATCCGGCTTCTCCTGGAGGCGCCGCTTGATGCTGACCAGCATCTCCTCAACTGACGGCATTTTTCTCTGTTGCTCAGCAGCCTGTTTGGCGGGGTCAAATTCGATCATGCCAGGTGTACCCAGATATATGTACATTGCTACTGTCATAACTGGAATAGCCACAGCGATGCCGGCCAGTGTCATTTTACCTGAGCCACCAGAGCTCTGTGCCGGCGCGTCTTCTTCAACCAGGTCCTGCAACAGGGCCTGCTCCAGTTCCATCTTGGCGTGGTCAAACTCATCCTGGGTAATCTTGCCGTCGGCAAGCTCCACCTCGATCTCCTCCAGCCGCTCCCGTGCAATAATCACGTTCTGCTGATCACGATTGGAATCAGTCATCTCGCGCTGGCGCAACAGGGCCGGGGCCAGCATGGCCAGGGCGAGCATAATCATGACTGCGGCAATAATAGTGAAGATCGTCATACTAGGTAAGATCCATAATTCAGTTTTGATATTGGTTTATTTCTTGTTATCAAGCAGGCTTTGCGCCCGTGCATGCTCCGCACTGCTGAGTTCTACTTCCGGCTCTTTATTACGGCGACGAATAAATATGAGGAGTATGACTACACCAACCACAAAGATGATAAAGGGACCTATCCAAAGCAGAGCGGTTGAGGGCCTGAAGGGAGGACTATAGAGTACAAAGTCTCCATATCGCTGCACCATGAAAGTGACTATCTCCTCGTTACTGGAGCCGTTCTGTACCATTTCGTAGGTCTGACGCCGCATATCCTGGGCCAGCTCTGCATTGGAATCTGCAAGATTCTGATTCTGACACACCAGGCAGCGCAGCTCAGCGATCAGACCACGGTAGCGGGCCTCTTTTGCCGGATCATCAAAACGGTAGGCCTCTATGTTGGCCAGGACCAGCACCGGCAACAGCAGCAGAGCAAAAAACCAAAAGCGTCGCATCACCCTTTCTCCAGCTTGTTGAGCAGGGGCTTGAGCTCGCCCTCCCATACCTCGCGCGTCATGGCACCGGCATTCTTCCACCGCACCACGCCCTGCTTGTCGATCACAAAGGTCTCAGGAGCACCGTAGACGCCCCAGTTCATGATGGATCTGCTCTCTGGATCAAAGCCCACCGCAACAAAGGGATCACCCTTATCCTTCAGGAACTTCTTGGCCGCCGCTTCATCGTCGCGCCAGTTTATGCCGAAGAACTTTACCCCCTCTTTCTTGGCCAGATACATCAGAAAGTCATGTTCACGCCAGCACTCAGGACACCAGGTGGCCCAGACATTGAGCACCCACACCTGACCATTGAGGGAACTGGAACTGACCATCTTGCTCTGATCGAAGAGATCCGGCAGTACGATCTCCGGCGCCTGCTTTCCGATCAGTACCGATGGCACATTGCGGGCGAAATTTGGGTCCTCGCTCATCTTGTGCAGACCCAGCACAAAGATGGCCATAATGGCCATGAAGATGCCAAACGGTATCAGATAGCGTGCCTTCATGCCGCCCCCTCAGCTGCTTGTGCTTCTGCCTCCAGGCGTGCCTTACGGGCCAGCCGGAAATAGCGCTTATCCAAGGCCGCCAGCAGGGCACCAAAGGACATAAACAGACCACCCAACCAGATCCAGCGCACAAACGGCTTATGGTAGATGCGCAGACTCCAGGCCCCTTGATCACCCAGAGGTTCGCCCAGGGCCACAAACAGGTCACGGGTCAACCCGGCATCGATACCCGCCTCGGTCATGGGCATACCGCTGCGGTAATCACGCTTCTCCGGGTGCAGGGTAACCACATGCTCACCATCCTTGCTCACAACCACCTCACCACGGTCTGCCAGGTAGTTGGGACCTGCGGTGCGCTCTGCACCATTGAACAGAAAATCATAACCACCCAGGCTGTAGCTCTGTCCCTTTTCGATACGCAGATCCTTCTCGGTGCTGTAGATGGAGGTAAGGGCCACACCCACGATGAAGATAGCTATGCCCAGGTGTCCAAAGAACATGCCCCATCCGGCCCGGGTAATATTCTTCAAGGCACCCATAGCTCCGGCCACGCCACCCTGCTCCCTGAACCAGAGACTCATGGTCAGGGTTACCCAGATTGCCAGCACTAGACCCAGGACCGCACCCCAGTCAAAAAATGGCAGCAGCCAAATAGAGATAGCAAAACCACCTCCCACGCTCAGCACCAGGGGTATGGCCAGCTTACGGGCTAGGACCAGACCATCCTCACGCTTCCAGTGCGCCAGGGCACCCACGCCAACCAGAGCGGCCAGCGGTGCCGTGAGTGGAATGAACACGCTGTTGAAATAGGGAGGTCCCACTGAGATCTTGCCCACACCCAAGGCATCCAGCACCAGTGGATAGAGGGTACCCAACAGGATACTGCAGGCGGTTACCACCAGGATCACATTGTTCAGCAACAGGCCAGTCTCACGCGAGATCAGCTTGAAGTGCACCGAGCTGCGAATCTGGGAGGCACGCCAGGAGTAGAGCAGCAGAGAACCACCGATGATCACTGACAGGAACAGCAGGATAAATACACCACGGGACGGATCGGTAGCAAAGGCGTGCACCGAGGTCAGAACACCGGAGCGCACCAGAAAGGTTCCCAGCAGGCATAGGGAGAAGGCGAAGATAGCCAGCAGTACGGTCCAGGCCTTGAAGGCCCCGCGCTTCTCGGTAACTGCCAGGGAGTGGATCAGTGCTGTACCTATGATCCAGGGCATAAACGAGGCGTTCTCCACCGGATCCCAGAACCACCAGCCGCCCCAGCCCAGCTCGTAGTAGGCCCACCAGCTGCCGATAACGATACCCAGGGTCAGGAACATCCAGGCCACATTGGTCCAGGGCCGGGACCAGCGCGCCCAGGCCGCATCCAGCCTGCCACTGAGCATGGCAGCGATGGCAAAGGCAAAGGCCACAGAAAATCCCACGTACCCCATGTAGAGCATGGGTGGATGGATCGCCAAACCTGGATCCTGCAGCAGTGGATTGAGATCCCTACCCTCGGCCGGAGGATTCAGCAGACGCACGAAGGGGTTGGATGTCAGGAGCATAAACAGCAGGAAGCCAACAGTCACTATCCCCATCACGCCCACCACACGCGCCACCATGGCTTGGGGCACACTACGACTGAACAGTGTTACCACCCCGGTCCAGATGGAGAGGGTATAGGCCCAGAATAACAGCGAACCCTCATGGGCACCCCATACACCGGTTATCAGATACAGGGTTGGCAGTGATGTATTGGAGTTGGTTGCGACATATTTGATAGAGAAGTCGTGCACCAGAAATCCATAGGTCAGACATCCATAAGCTATGGTCATGAACAGCAACGAACCTAAAGCAGAAGGCTTGGTCAGCGCAATCCAAGAGGTGTTGCCCTTATGGGCACCGGCTATGGGGAATATGGCCTGGACCAGTGCCAAAGCCAAAGCCAGGATCAGGGCCAGTTGGCCAATCTCAGGTATCACTTATCCTTCCCCTTGGTAGCCATATTGGCAACACCTTCGGCGTGGGCCTTACCCACCGCTTCGGCCACCTCGGGTGGCATATAGTTCTCATCGTGCTTGGCCAGGACCTCATCGGCCACGAATACATTATCCGCACCCAGACGGCCCTGGGCGATAACACCCTGACCCTCGGCAAACAGATCCGGCAGTATGCCGGTATAGGCCACGTTGACCTTCTCTGCGCCATCGGTCACCACAAAACGCACGGTC
>JANQEV010000065.1 GCA_028278145.1 Chromatiales bacterium
TCGCTGTGTTGTGGTGCTTGCCGTATAGCTATGGCATGCGGCCTGCGCACCACGCCTTGCGATCATCGCCATTTGAACACAAACTCGGCTCATCAGCGAGAAGCTAATACATGGATGTATTGTTTAGCGGACTTAAGGATGTAATTGATCAGAGGCTCCCTAGTTCTGGACTCGATTAAACCTGTTGCAGAAAGGTGGCGATAAACTTGGCCACCGGTCTGGTGAAGTCGTTATCGGTCCAGTAACCACTATGTGATGCTGGGTTCCATGAGGAGAGAAAACTACCTACATTGATTGGAATATCCCGTGTCACGGTCTTTCTGTAATCTGGTGACAGGGGTTTCAGCGGGTAGCCCAGGACGTCGTCCGGATCGTAGAAGTTATACCACCTGGCCTTAGATTTTAGATTTGGTGGCAGCTGACTGGGTGGGAATTTGATAGGTTTTACATCTTCATAGGCGAAGGTAAAGAAGGGGATGTTGCAGCCAAAAGTGATTATCCCGGATAGCTTTTGCATGCGTTGGAACGGGCTGGGTGCAGTGCTATGGCCCTTCTGCATATCCCAGGTGTAATTGGAGATGATGTGCCCACCCAGAGAGTGGGCCAGTACCAGCATCGGTTTTGGCCTGGAGTTGAGATCAGTGATGTATAGCTGATCTATTTCCTGAGTAACCCGCTGATGAATCTGTGCATAGGTGGAGTTGTGGCTGCTATCCACCTTCTGATAGGCGCTGGCATCGCCAAAGGCGGTGATCATGAATTTTCTCAAGCCGGTGTAGTCCAGGTCAGCACTGTTTTTTGCGTTTTTAAAGTACTTACGCTGACGTGGATCCAGGATATCGGCCCAGTAGATGGATCTCCATGCGATCTCGTTGCTGTCTCTTCCCAGATCATCTACCCGCTGGTTTAATTCGTCGATCATGGGTTCAGCATAGTCATCGTCCTGTGACCCCATTCCATGTATTACCAGTATCGCCAGCTCTTTAGCCATGACTTGATCCTCCCTTCAAAAGATTTTGCTACACATGGTCTCCCTGGTATTACCGCAGCTAGCTATTGTTGACTGTATGTAATATCTGACGTGCCAGCTGTTCCATCCGTTCCAGACTGATATCGGCTTTATGGATAAACTCTGTGTCATAGTGCTCTGGATTAGACCACTGCTTACCTTTTATCTGGCACCTTTTAGCCAGTTTTTTGATGTCCAGATCCTCCAGGGCAAATCCCAGCTCGGTCCAGAGTACCGCTAGATGCGCTTCGGTCTTATGGTTGTGTTTACCTGTGTCTTTTATCTGGCGTAGATATACCGCGGTCTCTCTGGCAGCAGTGATAACGCCGCGCAGGGCTTGGATAGATTGCTGTTTCCTGGATTCTCCAGCACGATCCAGGTTTGCCAGCCAGGAGCGGACATGTTTAAAGATGTCCCACAGCAGTCCAGTAGTTACGCCTTCCATAAAGATAGACTTCCATGCATTTTAGTTATTGATCTAAGGAACTACTGATCAGGTCCCTGGTGGTCGCGACGCCGTCTTTGCGTCTTGAGATGCACGGAGGCTGGTTAGCGACTAAATCAGAGGCTCCATATGTAGCAGCTTAGCAGAATGCCAAGCCTTATCTAAATCACAGGCTGCGTGTATGACTACCTGCCAGGTTTCAGACGGTCAATGCCCATAAGGCGCAGGGCTAGTTTCTGATACAGTGGTTCGGTAGTGCCTTTTTTCATGTTGCGGATAAAGTACTTTTCAAACAGCACCTTGGCCCAGTGAACCCAGCGACCACGTCTGGCCCAGGTGACATTACGCGGTGGTATCTGCGGCAGGGCGATGAAAGCAGCGCCCACATCACCCATGTCTGCCAGACAGAAGGCGTTCCAGGTTGCCACCGCCTCCGGTTGGCTTCCGTTCAGGTCGTGCCAGATATTATTTACGCTGGCGGTAACCATGGATTCGATCATATAACCGGTTTTTGGTGTACCGGTTGGGATAGGTGTGGCCTCTACTGGTGGGATGGCGATGCATACACCAACGCCGTAGATATTCTGCCATCTAGGGTTGCGTTGGTATTGATCCACCTTGACAAAACCACGTGGATTCACCAGATCCTCACCTACAGCATTTACCGCATCTACTCCCTTGAATGCCGGCAGTATCATGGAATAGGTGAACGGGAGTTCATGATGCTCGATCTCCTCTCCCCTGCGGTTATGTTCCACAACATGTAGCTTGCCGGCCTCGGCCTTGTTTATTTTTGCATTGGTGATGAACGAGATATGGCGTTGCCGCATCTCGGATTCCAGAAGTCCCTTGGAATCCCCAACTCCGCCCAGGCCCAAGTGACCAATATATGGTTCTGATGTGACAAAGGTGATTGGTACCTGATCCCGTATCCGCTCCCTGCGCAGGGCGGTGTCCATAATCATGGCAAACTCATAGGCGGGTCCAAAACAGGAGGCTCCCTGCGCGGCACCCACCACAATTGGCCCCGGAGCCTGGATGAAATCCTGCCATTTGTCATAGGCTTCCTCGGCATGCCCCAGGGTGCAGATTGACTGGGTATGACCTTTGGGCCCCAATCCTTCAACTTCTTCAAACGCAAGTTTGGGTCCGGTGGCGATTATCAGATAGTCATAATTGATAGACTGCCCATCATCCAGTAGCAGGGAATTATTATCTGGATCTATGGTTGTGACCGTGGCAGCAATAAAACTGATCCCTTTCTTTTTCAGGCAGGGCTCTATCTCGAATGTCACCTGACTGCGGTTACGCCAGCCTACTGCTACCCAGGGATTGGAAGGGATAAAGCTATAGGTAGGGGATACATTGATTACCGTGACCTGATGCTGGTTACCAAGCTTGGCTTTGATATCGTAGGCTGCCGGCAGGCCTCCGGTGCTGGCACCGATAATCACTATGTGAGCCATGTGGTTCTCCAAGTGTGGAAATTGTTACAATAAATTGATTATGGTTGTAATCGCAGGAAGATCTGGATGACCGCAAGGTTATATCGAAATCTGTATGCAGTAAAATTTAATTATTATTTTTAACCGATAACAGGGAGCACTAGCAGTGCTGCAGGCTATGCTGGCAAGTTAAAAAAGATACTTGCTATGAAAGCCAGCAACCTATATCCCTAGTCGTTGTTTTGACTAAGCCAGCATTATGATATGCAGGTATTTAATCAGGAAATATATGATGGGCAGAATGTTTTATTTACCTGTAGTGATAGCCACAGCTTGTGCCATGCCTGGAATTGCTGCAGCTACTTCATATGGTGCTGAGTTTTCAGCGGAGGCAGTACGATCCATGCCGCAGCAAAAGCAGAGCCATTCCGCAAAGATGCATGTGGGCAAGGAAGGAGTCAGGCGGGTGGAGTATATGGCTGGCTCCAAGAGCGTGGTGGAGATTATTCTGCCGGAGCGTGGTATTACCTGGCGGATTGATCCCGAAGCAAAGACCTATGTCGAAATAAAAAAGCCGCGTACACCACCACCTGCTGAAGTGCTGGCAAATCCATGTGTTGGTCAGAGTAACCTTAGCTGTACCAAACTGGGGCGGGAGAAGATAAATACCCGGGAAGCAGACAAGTGGGAGATCGTAGCTTCATTTAAAAACCGGGATATTAAAATGTTACGCTGGGTGGATACCAACAATGGGTTTCCTCTGATTCAGGAGATGCCAAATGGCCAGAAGGCCGAGATGCGTCTGGTAGGAGAGGAGCAGGTTAATGGCCGGCAGGTTGAGAAATGGGAGCTTGTTTCATCCTGGGAGCGACGTACTGCCAGCTCATTTCAGTGGTACGATCCTGTATTGAAACTCGCGGTTCGTGAGGAGGGCCCTGGTGGTATGGTGAACGAGTTGCGTAATATTCAGATCGGACCGCAATCAGGTAGCCTGTTCCAACTTCCGGATGGTTACCGCAAGATCGATGCTCCCAAGCAGGGTGCATTTAAGCTGGTTCCGGCAAAATAGTGGTGTAACTCAAATAAATGCAAGGATAGAACTTCATCAAAGAGTAATAGATGCGCCTTAAGACGAGTATTTTTTTGTGGATATTTCCAGCTGCTGTAGTGCCATTGGCAGCACTGGTTCTTATTGTCACTACCTATAGTGAAAGCCAGTACACCACAAATGTTAACCGTGAGGTGCACAACAGCCTGGATAGCATTATCGGCACTTTGGATCGAAGGCTTCTGATCGAGCGCAACCTGGTGAAAGGACTGATAACGGTACCTGCCTTGCAACGCTATATCCCAGTACTGGATCACCATCTGGATGGAAAGCTGCATCCGCAATATGTATTAAGAACAGAATGGATCAACGGGTTTCTGGAGACATTCCAGTCTATTATGCGGGATCTTGGTGCGGTTCGAATCCTCGATACTGATGGTGGTGCAGTAGTCAAGGTGAGTTCTAAACGCTGGTCTAAATCACAAAAAGGTGAGGTAACAGAACTTCCATACGTGGAGGAAAGTATTAAACCAGGGCTGTTTTATCAGTCGTTACAAACACTTGAAGTTTGGAAGGTGGGGAATATTCTCTATCCGATACAGAACAGAGATGCACCAATAGCTATCAAACCACCACTCATGAGTGCCATAGTACCGCTTGAGCACGAGAATGAACGTATCGGTTACTTTGTAGTTGATCCGCCTCTCAGTTCTCTTGACCGAATCCTGAACCGTTCCCCCAGATTAAACAATGCCAGTCTGCTCATAGCAGAGCGTAATCCAGGCGATAGTGCCAGGGATGGACTGGTACTGTATGACGACAGTGAGGGCTTACGTTTGAATGGTAAACGTGATTCTGCTGGATTGCTGAAAAATGTTTATCCCCAACTGTATGCCGAAGCTCTAGATCAGGAGTCAGGCTTCATTGATGATGATAATAGCCAGACCAGAATCTATTTCCGGGAATACAATCCATATCCAGGTAAATTGATAAGCTGGGTGATAATAAGTCGGGTCAATCTGAATGAGCTCTATGCTCCATTCGAACGTATCAGACAGGGCGTAATCGTAAGTATGATCATCGCCCTGATGATCAGCCTGGTGTTGGCGAAGTTCGGGGCGGGACAGATAGCCACTCCGGTCAGTAAATTGGCAATGGGGCTCACAGCATATGCCAATGGCACTACCAGAAAACTGGATGTGCGCGGCTCCAAGGAGCTGCGTAAGGCGGGTGAGGCGTTTAACTATATGACCCGTAAACTGCATCGGATCGAACAGGAGAGGGATCAGGCACAGAAGGCCATGGTACAAAGCGCCAAACTGGTATCTATCGGCCAGATGGCTGCCGGTATTGGGCATGAAATAAACAATCCTCTGGGCAATATTCTGTCACTTACCAAGCTGATTGAACGGGAGCTTCCGGAAGATGAGACCAGATTGCGTGAAGATGTTCAGAAGGTGCGTGAGGAGGCAGACCGGGTATCAAGGATAGTTCGTGGTATTCTGAACTTTGCCCGCCAGGTTCCACCGGAAAAGAGTCGCATCGAGGTTAAGCCATGGCTGGAAGAGACATTGTCTCTGGTGGAGAAAGAGGCCCAAAAACGTGGAGTCACTATCAGGCTGGTGGCTAATGACGGCCTGATGCTGGATGGAGACCGGGACATGTTGCAGCAGGCAATGATCAATCTGCTGAGCAATGCAATTCACGCCTCGCCCGAGAATAGTGAGATAAAGGTCTCTGCCATGGCTGGTGATTCTGTCCTGCAGCTTATTGTAGAAGATAATGGCAGTGGCATTTCGCCAAAACAGATGAGCAATATATATGATCCGTTTTTTACCACTAAGCCCGTGGGGCAGGGGAGTGGGCTGGGGCTCTCAATTTGTCTGGGAATTGTGGAGCGCCATGATGGTATGCTGGAGCTTATCAATCGAAAAGAGGGCGGGGTGCGGGCAACCATCTCTCTGCTTTCATAAGGAAATTTGTCTAGCGCCTGTGAAATTATTCAGACGCCCGCATTGTTGAAGTTGTTAATGATATGAATCAAGAATACTCACTGCTGTTTGTAGACGATGACCCAACTGCTGGAGATCTGCTGCAGCGCTTCTGTGAAGGTACACCATATAAAAGCAGAGTTTTCTACGATCCCAGGGAGGCCCTGGCCTATTTTCGAGAAAATGGTGCAGATGTAGTCATCACTGATTTGCAGATGCCGGGGATGAATGGCATGGAGCTATTGGGAGAGATCAGGAACAAGGACTGTGAAGTCCCGGTAATAATAATAACCGCCCATACTACGGTAAGTAATGCAATTGAGGCACTCAGGCTGGGGGCAAGTGATTTCCTGAAAAAGCCATTTGATATGGAGGAGTTGCTGCTGCTGGTGGATAAAACCATGGAGCGGATGCAACTGCGCAGAGAGAACCGGATCCTGCGTACTCAGCTGGAGGATGAGAAGAGCACCCAGGATATCATCGGTAATTCTCATGCCCTGCAAGAGGTGTTTCACACCATCAAGAAGGTAGCTGACGTACGCTGCAGCGTGATTATTGAAGGTGAGTCCGGTACTGGCAAGGAGCTGGCAGCGCGGGCTATACACAACCTTAGTCAGGTATCAGACCGCCCATTTGTAATCATTGATTGTGGTGCCCTGAGTGGAACTCTGCTGGAATCGGAGCTGTTTGGACACGAAAAGGGGGCCTTTACCGGGGCCACTTGTGCCAAGGAGGGACTGCTGCAGGTGGCTACTGGCGGAACGGTATTTCTGGATGAGATTGGAAATATCTCTGATGCCATGCAGATAAAGCTGCTGCGTGCTATCCAGGAACAGCAGATCACCCGGGTTGGAGGTGTCAAACCCATCAATATCGATGTGCGCTTCGTCGTGGCCTCCAACCAGATACTCGAGGATATGGTGAATGAGGGACGCTTCCGTGCCGACCTGTTTCATCGTATCAATGTGGTGAAAATTGTCATGCCACCGCTGCGGGAGCGTCGTGAAGATATCCCATTGCTGATACAGCACTTTGTCGACCTCTTTGCCAAGCGTTATAGCCGGGATATAACCGGGTTCGACTCCGCATCCATTGCCAAGCTGGAGCAGTATGACTGGCCGGGAAATGTACGGGAACTGCGGAACCTGGTGGAGCATCATGTGGTCCTGGCCGACAGTTCCGAATTGAGTGTTGGATATCTGCCGGAGGCCAAGCCGGATGAAAACACGCTGGATGATGATTTCCCTACCCTGGCTGAGCTGGAACAACGCTATGTGAAAAAGGTAATGGACCATTATGAAGGCAATCGGAAGATGGTTGCAGAGGCCCTGGGGATAGATAAATCAACCCTGTGGCGTAAACTGCAACAGTACGAATAGAGCTATTTGGGTGGCTTTCAGTAGCCGGTTAGAGATCACCAGTATCACACCAGTCTGGCAATCAGAAGTACCAGTAACTGTATAGGTTTATTGCGAAATTTACCTATGTTAGTGGTTGTTACATATCCCTCTAGGTCTTCTTTTGGTTTCAAAACGCAATCCATGTGATTGCAAAATGCAATCTGTAACTGGGTCGTTACCAAATCCTCAACGTAACTGTTTGATTTTATAGCTAGCAGAAGTTGGCATTATATTTGCTATTAATGTGTTTCAGTTTTAACACCAATACATAATTATGTTAGGAGGAGATATGGAGCAGAAAAATAAATACAGAGCGATTAAAGCCGCTTTGTTGATAAGCTGTGTCGGTTTTGCGCCCATGGCGCTGGCCGGAGCATCTGCGCAGATGCTGGCTGGCAGCTGCGTAGGCTGCCACGGTCCAGATGGCAACAGTGTTGGACCGGCCTCGCCATCGATTTCAGCAATGGCCAAAGATAACTTCGTAGATATTATGAAGAGCTACAAAACAGAGGGTGGTCGTTTCTCCACCATCATGGGCCGCATTTCCAAAGGATATGATGACAAAGAGATAGATCTGCTTGCAGACTATTTCGGTGCCAAGAAATCTATGGCTACCAAGCAGAAAGTGGATAAAAAGATGGCGAAAAAGGGTGCCAAGATCCACAAGAAGAGCTGTAAGAAGTGTCACGCTGATCCAAAAGAAGATGACATTATGCTCAACGGTCAGCCGAAGGCATATCTCATGAACGCAATGGATGACTTTTCCGGTCTGGATGTTTCCAAGATTGCTTCGAAAGACGTGAAGAAAATGGTCAAGAAACTTAAGAAACTGAAAACAGCTGATCGTAAGGCTCTTGCCAATTACTACGCCAGCCAGAAATAACAAATCTTTGGAGGATATTAAGAAATGACTAATTTTTCACGTCGTGATTTTATGAAGGTATCCGCCACTGCGGCTGCTGCAGCCGGTTTTCCGGCCATAGCCCTGGGTGGCGGTAAAAAGGTTGTTGTTGTCGGTGGCGGCACCGGTGGTGCAACTGCAGCCAAGTACATCAAGATGCTGGATCCAAACATTGATGTAACCCTTATCGAGATGAACAAGAGCTACCACACCTGCTACATGAGCAATGAGGTAATAGGTGGCAAGCGTAAGCTGAAAGATATCGAGCATGGCTATGAAGGCCTGAAGAAGCGTGGTATCAGGGTTGTGATTGACACCGTTACCGGTATTGATCCATCTGCCAAGAAGATCACCACCAAGGGCGGAAGTACCTTTGCCTATGATCGTGCTGTTCTCTCACCTGGTATTGACTTCAAATATGAGGGTATTGAGGGTTACGATGCCAAGGTAGCAGAGAAGATCCCACATGCCTGGAAGGCCGGTCCTCAGACCGCACTTCTGCGCAAGCAGCTGGAATCAATGAAGGATGGTGGTACCGTTATTATTGCTCCACCAACCAATCCTTTCCGTTGCCCACCAGGACCATATGAGCGTGCCTCCCAGATCGCCATGTACCTGCAGGCTAAGAAGCCAAAGTCCAAGATCATTATCCTGGATCGTAAGCCTAAGTTCTCCAAGCAAGGCCTGTTCATTCAGGGTTGGAAGGACCTCTATGGCTATGGTACCGCCAACTCACTGATCGAGTGGCATGGTTCCACCAAGGCCCAGTCAAATGGTGTTGCTGAGGTAGACGCTGCAGGTATGACTGTTACCACTGACTCCCTGAACACAGTGAAGGGTGATGTGATCAACGTAATTCCTGCTCAGAAGGCCGGCAAGGTTGCCTTTATGGCAGGTGTTAACGAGAAGGACTGGTGTCCGGTCAACAAGAAGACCTTCGAGTCAACCATTCACAAGAACATCCATGTTATTGGTGATGCCAGTGTTGCCAGTAAGATGCCTAAGTCAGGCTACTCTGCCAACTCACAGGCCAAGGTCTGTGCCGCAGCAGTAGTAGGTATGCTGAATGGTAAGGCTGACGGTGGTACCCCATCCTACGTCAACACTTGCTACAGTATCGTTGGTAAGGACTATGGCATCTCCGTTGCAGCCGTATACCGTCTCAACGAAGCTAAGAACCTGATCGGTAAAGTGAAGGGTTCTGGTGGTCTTACACCTAAGAATGCCTCTGCAGAGGCGCGTCGTCGCGAAGTTGAATATGCCTACAGCTGGTATAACAACATCATGGCCGACATCTTCGGTTAACCATCTCTTAGCCCCCTGAGATGGGGGCTGTTGCAGCACATGGAAGTGCTGCTTTCCTTATGATGTTTGTAGCTTTATAAGGGTCTATATATGGATATCACAAGTTTCGCCCTGGTTTAGACAGGAAAGTGTGGGGCAAAACTATTAGTCACGTCTATTTTACCCGCATCATTGATGCGGGTTTTTTTTATGTGTGTTATGCGGAAGCTGAAGACGGGTGAGTTCTTCAGGAAACCAGTAGTTGATGGATAAAGATACTGGGTCTAAGTAGGGTGAATAGAGTGACGAAATCATGCAGTACAAAAGTACTGCATGACCACGTGGTTAATCAGTGTTAGGTTCGAAGCTCAGCCTTTGGTTCGGCTAATTAAGATACTATCTAGCGTGCACTGGCACTGATTATATCTGCAATATTCTGTTGTTTCCTTTTCAGGGCATAATCAATAGCTGACTTCCCTGATTTATCTTTAATGGCTGGGTCAGCACCATTTTGTAACAAAATAGAAACCACCACAGTGTGACCGCCAGATGCAGCTTCCATCAGGGCTGTTATGCCATCGATATCGGGGTTGTTAGGCTTTGCACCATGCTTCAGCAGTAGTTCTACAATTTCCTTGTCGCCTTTTTCCGCCGCCCAGATAAGAGCTGTGCCACCTTCATTTGTTTTAGCCTCAACATTGGCCCCGTTTTCGAGCAATACCTTTACCACCTCAGGATGACCTTGATCTGCAGCATGTATCAATGCGGTAATCCCGTCATTGTTCTTTTGCTCTGGGTTAACGCCATGTTTAAGCAGGGTATATACAACCTTGTGATGTCCCTTGATGGCAGAAGTCGTCAAGGCTGTGTCGCCATGTCTGTCTCTGGTATTGGTATTGGCATTGAATGACAGCAGTTGTTGTACAATCAGGTTGTTACCTACCCGGGCAGATATCATCAGTGCATCCCATCCTGACCTGGTCTTGTTGGCAACATCTGCCCCCATCTCAACCAGCATAGCTGTAATGGTCTCATGATTGTTCTCTGCTGCCATGGTCAATGCTGTACATCCGGCAGTTGAACGGCCATTAACATCAGCGCCATTTGCTAGGAGCAGGGCAACTGTTTGCCAGCCTCCACTCTGAACTGCGCGCATCAGTGGTGTGACACCAAACTTGTTGGCGCCATTCACGTCTGCACCCTGTTTCAGCAGTTGCATAGCCGTTTCAGTATCATCTACGGTTGCTGCCTCACGCAGAGCCAAATTTAGTTCTTCAGTATCAGCTCCCATCGATGTGGTAGTGGTGAGCAATAGTACAAACAAGGCAAAGATCGTCTTTGTCGCCAGTTGCATGAAACTATTATTGCCAAGCATTATTATTTCTCCCCAGTTGCTTCAGCCAGCTCTTCCTCATCTTCTGGTTCCTCTGGCTCATCAGGTTCTTCATGTGCAATGCCTTTGTGACAGTCAATGCAGGTATTTCCCTTGTCTGTTGCGCTATCATGTTTCTTTCTGGCTGAACGGGCCTGTTCGCTCAGATCCATATGTTCAAATGAGTGGCAGGTTCGGCATTCTCTGGAGTCAGAGTCCTTCATCTTCTTCCAGACGGCATTAGCCATTTGCCAGCGACGTGCCTCATATTTTTCTGGAGTGTCAATGGTGCCCATGATCTCGTGGTATACATCTTTGGCAGCCATTATTTTAGCCCACATCTTGGGTAGGAATTCTTTGGGTACATGGCAATCGGCGCATCCTGCATGCACTCCAGAGCCGCTTTGCCAGTGTACTGACTCCTTCAGTTCGTTAAGGTTTATCTGCATAGTGTGACAACTGGTGCAAAACTCTGTTTTATTGGTCATCTCAAGGCCATACCCAAACAGGCCAGAGAAGCCTATACCAAGCAGAAAAATGGCAGAGGCTATTAGTAGGTTTTTCTTTCTAGAATTCTTCATCTCAGTGCCAGCCATATTACCTCCTACGGTTTGATGCATTGTTACTGCCAGTATGTTCAGTGCCTTTAGTGTTATTGGCTGGCAGCATTTTTATTCGGTTAAGGTTACATTGTTGTTTGTTCAAGATTCAAATTAGTTATATTTACACTACACATGCATAACTAATACTTGCGTTTCTGGAGATTTACTCATCTATAAATCCAAGTAAATTGCTAGGAATTAACCCCTGTATCGTTGCTACTTTTTGTCATATTTTGGTGAAAACATGAATGTCCTGGGGAAATCTGGGTTGATCCAATTCTTATCTGCCACTGTGGATGGATCTGGTCTCAAGCGTGAGGAGTAGTCGATTACCGCAATAATATCCTCTTCAGTGAAGCGTTTGATCTGATTCACCATATCGCGGTTGGCATTTCTACGTTTCCCCTCTTTTATCCAGTACATCTGCCTGAGAAGGTAGTTGAAATTTTGCCCATGAATCTTGGGATAGAACTCCTCTGCGTTACCCTCGCCATTCTTACCATGGCACTCTGCGCACTCCTTGGCATAGAGCTTTTTACCATGTTCCAGGTTATTACCTGGACCGGTCAGGTTGGTTGGGGCCATCTTCAACTTCTCAAGATAGGCTGCTACATCTACTATGTCCTGCTTGCTCATGATTGCCGGGGTGGTAAAAGGGATCATGGTTGGGTTATCCCTGTTGCCAAGTCGAATGTCTGTCAGCTGTTTGATTATTACAGAGCTTAGTTGGCCAGCTATTTCTGGAGTGGTGCCATCTGTGGTTCCCCAACCATTCGGGCTGTGGCACAGGGCGCAGGTGGTAAATACCTTGCGGCCATTATCTAGATTTGGAGTCAATTCCTTGGTTTCAGCTATCTGCTTATTTGCCACGGAGCCCGGTTTTTCGCTTGCTATCACAGCGCTGCTGATTGCAATGGTTAATAGGGCTGATGCAACCTTGAGATATTGTACTGCCATGCGACTCCTCCAAATACTCTTAATACTCTAATGCAGCAATTCTTTTATTATTTGCCAGTTAGTTACTCATATATGAAATCAAAAAGATATACAAGCTTACATATACTGTGGCTACTATTCCAGCTAGTTTCTTACACCAAGTTCTAGGATGCAAATGTAAATCATCGACTTGATTAAGAATATTATTTATGGAGATTAGCGTGATTTATTGTCCACAGGTCTAAGTGCTCTGGTTTGAGTGGTTGTATAGGGCGGATTTTGGTTGGAAGGTTATTGAGATTG
Source organism: Chromatiales bacterium (assembly GCA_028278145.1). Taxonomy (GTDB): domain Bacteria; phylum Pseudomonadota; class Gammaproteobacteria; order Chromatiales; family Chromatiaceae; genus JAAGZL01. The sequence continues at coordinate 12,737 of JANQEV010000065.1, forward strand.
ATAGGTGGGCTGGGTATGGTTGCGGATAGTTATCATTCCGATTAAGATTTGAGCTAGTCTGGTTTATTTAACTCCATTAGCCCCTGGGCTACTGACAGTGCGAGCTCTTCCGGTACGAATTTTTCCAGGATTGCATTTGCTCCATTTTCACGGGCCAGTTCGGTGTTAATACTGCCATGGAGTGAGGTATGAACCAATATGTACAGTTCTGACAGTTCAGGTGTATTTCTGATACTTTTTATCATGGAGTAGCCATCCATTTCTGGCATCTCTATATCTGAGATTACCATTGGTATGGTTTCTAGAATATTTGTCTCTGCTTGTTTGGCCAGTGCAGTGAGCATTTCCAGGGCTTCTTTGCCGTCATGGGCACTAAGATAAGGGATATTGATTTGATCCAGCGTGCGTGAAATCTGTTTCAAGGCCACGGTCGAGTCGTCAACTATCAGAACCTTCTGACCTTCATGCAGATATCTGCTGCCATCCATGTCTTTAATAGCATCGAGGTTTCGATTTATTCCAAGCACCTCTTCCAGGACCCGTTCCACATCCAATATGCCTATAAGTTCACCATCTTTCTGGATTACACCAGATAAGTAGCTGGAGGATGATGTTCCAAGAGGTGGAGGTAACACATCACTCCAACTGCTTATTTCAATCTGGTCTACTGTGCTTACCAGAAAGCCCTGAATCCGTCGGTTGAATTCGGTGATAATTACCAGGTTTTCTTTACTCTCTGGTAGCCGTCTATTACCAATGGCTTGTGATAGATCTATGATTGGTAAGGTGAGGTCGCGTAGGTGCGCCATACCCTTGACTGTGTGGTGTGATTGAGGAATCTGGGTCAGGGCAGGGCATGGAATTACCTCCTGCATCTTTAGTACATTTATTCCAAAGCGTTGACGACCACCAAGGCGAAACAGCAGTATTTCCAGTCTGTTACCGGATCTGGCATTCACATTGTCTACTTGTACATTCACCTGTATGCCTTTACCGGTATGTTTATGCGCATTGCCAGGACTGATGATTTATAACTGCTCTTTGCAGTAGCTTAGCTGTGAAGCAGAGGTTTATTTTTCAATCATTTTTTCCAGAGTTGCTGATAGCTCCACTGGCTGGAACTTTGGTACGTAGGCATCTGCTCCAACCCCTTTACCCAGAGCCTGGTTGGCTTCTGCCGTAAGTGAGGAGTGCATTACCACTGGAACGTCATTGAAGCGCTGATCAGCTTTGATTCGCCTGGTGAGTACATAGCCGTCCATCTCCGGCATCTCAATATCTGTAAGAATTAGGCTTACATAGTTGGTTATTGGGTTTCCTTCAGCTGTTGCGGTATCTGCAAGTTGTTTCAGACGCTCCCAGGCCTCTTTACCATTCTTTGTAATTATGTATTTACAGCCCATACGATCCAGGGTGTTTGCTATCTGATCTCTGGCAACAACCGAATCATCGGCAAACAGAACAGTTATCTCGTCTTTTTTGTCATGCTTCTCGATGCCGTCATAGAGGTTATCTTCATCCAGCAACATCGCGGTGTCCGCCAGAACCTTTTCTACATCCATAATCATGACCAACTGCTTATTGGCAAGCTCAGCCACTGCTGTTACCAGGCCGCCCATACGGCTTACCAGCATTGGTGGAGGCGCCTTTACATTATCCCAGTCCAGTCTTTCTATGTTATCGACGGAGTGCACCAGAAATCCCTGGACGTTCTTGTTGTATTCCGTGACCATGAGGATCTTGGGTCCCTCATCGGCCTGAACACCACAGAATGACTGTAGATTGATCACCGGTACCATGGCTCCACGCAGTGAGACCATACCCTCCACACTGTCAGGCATATTCGGTGCGTGGGTGATCTCTGGTACGTGCATAACTTCGCGTACCTTAAATACGTTGATGCCGAATACCTCATCCCGCCCAGTTATATTGTCCATGCCCAGGCTAAAAAGAAGTACTTCAAGTCTGTTGGTCCCAGCAAGTTGAGTTCTATCATCAACAGACTGAATAAAGTTGGCCATAGTGTTATCTCCGGTGCTAGAGAAGGTGATCCGTCAGATATCCTCAAGCGTTAGTAGTGTTGTATCTGTTCAAATTTTCAGTTTTGACAAGTGAACCCCGAATGCCCTTGCCATGCGAATTATCGGCAGGGTGTGGGATAACTTTAGGCTATATAGGTATCTGACAGCGGTAGATTTATTGGTGTTTTTAATGCTAAGGAATAAAATTACTAATAGTGGGCGTAAAATGGACACTTAAATGCCTTGGTCTGGTATTATGTGGCTATATTTCAGTCACTTCTGCTTCGGTTTTGTCTTTTTTACTATCTGTAACAAACCCTCTCATTTAGTCATATGCTGTCTGCAAAAAATCTATTTTCCTATCGTAAATATTGGGCGGAACGCTTCGGTGTGGCGCCAGTACTGCCTATGTCATGGCAGGAGATGGATGAGTTGGGTTGGGATAGCTGTGACATCATCATAGTTACCGGTGATGCCTATGTGGACCATCCCAGCTTTGGTATGGCACTTATCGGACGTCTGTTGGAATCCCAGGGATTCAGGGTGGGTATCATTTCCCAGCCAGACTGGCATTCGGCTGATCCTTTCAGGGTTTTGGGCAGACCCAATCTGTTCTTTGGTATCAGTGCCGGCAATATGGATTCCATGGTCAATAGATACACTGCTGATCGGAAGATACGTTCCAACGATGCCTATACCCCAAATGGCGAGGGAGGTAAACGACCAGACCGTTCTGTAGTGGTGTATGCTCAGCGTGCGCGTGAAGCCTACAAAGGTGTGCCAATCATCATTGGTGGGATTGAGGCCAGCCTGCGGCGCATTGCCCACTATGACTACTGGTCGGATAAGGTGCGGCGTTCCATTCTGCCGGATTCCAAAGCGGACCTGCTGGTGTTCGGGAATGCAGAACGGGCCCTGGTGGAAGTGGCGCATCGTCTGGGAGCCGGAGAGAAGGTGTCAGAGATCCGGGATGTGCGTGGTACCGGTTATATGCGGTCAGAAATACCGGAGGATTGGGTGGAGATAGACTCTACCACCCTGGATGACAAAATGACGCCAGCAGGCAGTTCCCAGGTTGTCAGCTTTCAGCATCGTCCCAAGGATATAGAGCGTTCCAGATTTGTGGTGCGGTTGCCATCCTATGATCAGGTGATAATAGATCAACAGGTCTACGCCCACGCCTCCAGAGTGTTTCATCTGGAGACTAATCCGGGAAATGCTCGCCCCCTGGTACAGCGCCACGGCAAGCGTGATGTGTGGTTGAATCCACCACCTCTGCCTCTTGAGACCAAAGAACTTGACCGCATCTACGAACTGCCCTATACCCGCAGGCCACACCCGGCCTATGGTGAGGCCAAGAACCCGGCCTGGGAGATGATCCGCTTTTCCATCAATATAATGCGTGGCTGCTTCGGTGGTTGTACCTTCTGTTCTATAACAGAGCATGAGGGGCGTATCGTACAAAACCGATCTGAGGATTCTGTTATACGGGAGATAGAAACCATCCGGGATTCGGTACCTGGTTTTACTGGAACCATATCAGATCTGGGTGGGCCCACTGCCAATATGTATAACCTGCGCTGCCAGGATCCCAAGGTGGAAGCATCCTGCCGTCGCCTCTCCTGTATCTATCCCGATATCTGCAAATACATGAGTACCGACCACAAGCCTCTGACCGGCCTCTATCGGCGGGCTCGTAAGGTACCTGGTATCAAGCGGGTGTTGATTGCTTCAGGTCTGCGCTATGACATGGCAATACGTGATCCGGAATATATCCGTGAGCTGGTGACCAACCATGTGGGTGGCTATCTGAAGATTGCCCCGGAACATACTGAGAGTGGTCCCCTGGATAAGATGATGAAGCCAGGTATTGGCAGTTACGATAAATTTAAACAGCTGTTTGAGAAGTTTTCCAAGGAGGCAGGAAAAGAGCAGTATCTTATCCCGTACTTTATCGCGGCCCATCCAGGGACTACGGATGAGGATATGCTGAACCTGGCCATATGGCTGAAGCGGAACAACTTCCGGCCGGATCAGGTGCAGGCGTTTTTGCCTACCCCTCTGGCCCTGGCTTCTGCCATGTACCATAGTGGATATAACCCACTGCGCAAGGTGCGGCGAGGATCAGAAAAGGTATCTGCAGTGAGGGGTGCGCGCCAGCGCCGGCTGCACAAGGCTTTTTTGCGCTACCATGATCCTGAGAACTGGCCATTGCTGCGCGATGCATTGAAAAGCATGGGGCGGGCCGATCTGATTGGTAATGGCAAAAAACATCTGGTGCCATCCTTCCAGCCGGCTGGAACAGGTGGTAAGTTTGCTCACCGGTCCGAGACCCGGGCAAAAAGAAGTAGTAGCCGCGTAGCTCCCAAGCGGAGTGTGCGCACCAACCAACGTAGAAGAAAACCTAGTAAGAGGTAACAAATGAGCAGCATGTTTCCCCAGGACACAACCCTGACCCTTTATGATCCGCTGGCTGAACTGTTGGGGGCTGATGATGGCCGTTTTACCTACACCTTTGATGATGTGGCCAAACTATCCGGGCATGCCTGTCCCACCGTGGCTGGTGCCTTTCTCATGACTGTACATGCCTTGCATGCCCTGTATGGGGATGAAATGCCACAACGAGGCAATATTGAAGTCACAGTCTATGATGCCCAGGATAATGGTGTGACCGGACCCATCAGTCAGGTATTCACTCTACTCACGGGGGCTGCTGCTGATAACGGCTTTCATGGTTTGGCAGGGCGTTTTGCCCGCTCCGGTCTCATGAAGTTTCTACCTGGCACAAATGGTCCGGCTCCCTTTGTGTTTGAGCGACGTGATACAGGAAAACAGATAGGCGTTAGTTACAACCCGGAAAGTATTCCTGTTGATCCGGCCATGGGTGCCAATCTGCAACAGCTGATTCAGGGTAGTGGTGATGAGAGTGTGCAGCAGGCCTTCACCACAGCTTGGCGTGACCGGGTGTTGGCAATACTGGCTGATGGCGGTAAATCCACGGTCTCTGTAATCAGTATCATGTAGTCCAATCCAGAGCACAATATTACCTGTTGCTGGATGGGCCAACCTGGCGCTAATACCTGATATACTCCTGTTTTCAAATAAATAAATGCTAACGTCTCAGACGTGCAAAACTTGTTTCCTTGGCCAGTCAGTGGGCAATAGCAAAAAAGATAAAAGGGTGAGGACCTCAATAAAATGCGTTATATAAGTACCCGTGGTGGTGTAGAGCCAATCAGTTTTTCCCAGGCCGTAATGATGGGCCTGGCTACTGATGGTGGTCTACTGCTTCCCGAGTCTATTCCGGCGGTCGATGCAGATACTCTCAAGCAGTGGGCAACCCTGACGTTTCAGGAGCTTGCTGTTGAGGTGATGTGGCCATATGTGGGAGAAGATATCAGTCGTGAGGAGCTGGCCGACTTGATAAAACGATCCTACGCCAGCTTTTCCCATGATGAGATTACACCTGTTGTTACCATCGGTGACATGCATATCCTTGAGCTGTTCCATGGCCCCACTGCCGCTTTTAAGGATGTCGCCCTACAGTTCCTGGGTAACCTGTTCGAGCTGTTACTGGAGCGCAGCGGTGGCCATCTGAATATCCTGGGTGCTACCTCTGGAGATACTGGTTCCGCTGCCATTTATGGAGTACGTGGTCAGAAACTGATTGATATCTTTATCCTCCATCCCCATCAGCGGGTCTCACCCATCCAAGAAAGGCAGATGACCACGGTATTGGATGACAATGTACACAACATTGCCATCAAAGGTACCTTTGACGATGGCCAGAATATCGTAAAACAGTTGTTTAATGACCTGGAGTTCAAACAGGAGTTCAGCCTGGGTGCGGTCAACTCCATAAACTGGGCCCGTATCCTGGCCCAGGTGGTGTACTACTTCTATGCCTGGGGGCGTATAACCGAAGGCAATATCAACCGGCGGCTTACCTTCTCGGTACCTACGGGTAACTTTGGGGATATCTTCGCCGGCTACATCGCCATGCGTATGGGTCTGCCGGTGGATCAACTGGTACTGGCCACTAACAGAAATGACATTCTCAGCCGTTTCGTCAACAGTGGTGTGTATGAGGCACACAGTGTTCACCACACCATGAGTCCTTCCATGGATATCCAGATCTCCTCAAATTTCGAGCGCTATCTCTACTACCTGATGGATGAGGATCCATCAAGAGTATGTGAGTTGATGGAGGATATGGCGCGTGATGGCAGGCTGGAAATCTCGGAAGAGAAGCAGCAGCGGGTACGCAAGCTGTTTCAAGCCAAGGCCGTAGGTGAGACCGAGACCCTGGAGCAGATTCGTACCACCTATAGATACAACAAGTATATCCTTGATCCCCACACCGCAGTTGGTGTTAAGGCAGCTGAAGGTATTCCCGGGAGCGTATGCCTGGCCACGGCCCACCCGGCCAAGTTTGGAGATGCTGTCAAGGAGGCCATTGGGGTTGAGGCAGAACCACCACCCTCACTCCAGGGTTTGATGGACAAAGAGACCAAGTGTGCTCTGCTGGATGCTGATGGCGCTGTGATCAAGAAATTCATGCAAGAGACTCTGGCAGATAAATGAAGAGCAATGGATGTAGCAGTGTCAACATAGTTGATACCACTCTACGTGATGGTGAGCAGACCCAAGGGGTCTCATTTTCTCCTGCGGAAAAACTGAATATAGCCAAGGCACTGTTGGAGCAACTCAAGGTTAACCGGGTTGAGGTGGCTTCTGCGCGCATCTCTGAAGGTGAGAAAGATGCGGTTGCTGCTATCCTGGAGTGGGCTAAAAGCAAGGGGCTGCAAGACAGGGTTGAAGTGCTTGGGTTTGTGGATGGAACCGCTAGCGTAGACTGGATCAGGGAAGCTGGTGGCAGAGTAATCAATCTGCTGACCAAGGGCAGCAGGAAGCATTGTGATCATCAGTTGCGCAAGAGTCTGCAGGAACACCTGGATGATATTCACCAGACCGTAAACTATGCCAAGGAGCAGGGGCTGGCGGTAAACGTATATCTGGAGGATTGGTCCAACGGCTATAACGATGAGCCTGAGTATGTTTATGCTCTGATGGATGGTCTCTCCGATCTGGATATAGAACACTATATGTTACCTGATACCCTGGGGGTGCTTACCCCGGAGCAGGTGTATGCCAGCCTGAGCGACATGATCGAACGCTTTCCCTATGCCAATTTCGATTTTCATCCGCATAATGATTATGGACTGGCAACGGCCAACTCGCTTATGGCGGTGAAGGCTGGAATCAGCTCCATCCACTGCACTGTAAACTGTCTGGGTGAGAGGGCCGGTAATGCGTCTCTGCCAGAGGTTGCGGTGGCGTTGAAAGATGTAATGGGTATAGATCTGTGTGTCGATGAATCTCATATTGTACGTCTGAGCCAGATGGTGGAGAACTTTTCCGGCAAGCGCATTGCGGATAATGCCCCCATAGTGGGAGCCGATGTGTTTACCCAGACCAGTGGCATACATGCCGATGGTGACAAGAAGGGCGGCCTGTACGAAACCCGACTGTCACCAGAGCGTTTTGCCCGGCGCCGCAGCTATGCCCTGGGTAAGATGAGCGGTAAGGCTTCATTGCAGAAGAACCTGGAACAGCTGGATATTTCGCTCTCTGATAACGATATAAAGAAAGTGCTGGCACGGGTAGTGGAGCTGGGTGATTCGAAAAAGACCATCACCTCAGAGGATCTACCCTTCATTATTGCCGAAGTGCTGGAGAGCAAAAACTATAACCATGTAGAGTTGATTAACTGCTCGGTTACCAGTGGACTGCAGCTGGACTCCACCACCAGTATCCGGGTGCGCATTGGTAATGAGATATTTCTCTCTGCCGGTATAGGTAATGGTGGTTTTGATGCGTTTATTGATGCCATGCAGAAGATCCTGGACCAGAATGATATACAGATGCCGCAGTTGCTGGACTATGAGGTGCGAATCCCCAAGGGTGGTCACACCGATGCCCTTACTGAATGTACCATTACCTGGTGGGATGAGAGTGGCAGCCTGAAGACCAGGGGAGTGCACTCCAATCAGGTGTTCGCTGCCATGAATGCAACTATCAGGATGCTGAATATACGCATTCACCGGGTTACCCAATCAGCCTGATGTTGCATAGCAAAGATACATGTAGGAAAGGGATTTAATTACGGTCATACGTAATATTTTTCAGGCAAATTAACAAACACGTGTAGAAAAACAGTCCAGCAAATCTGGTATTTAATAGCGGGTTTCAGGAACCACTATCGGTAATAGAAGTCCATTGTTAAGATAACCGCTATTGTATAATGGTTGTTTCTATCAGACCTGCAGCCGTAGCTATGGTCTGAATCCATAAACCTGACGCTATGTAATAGAGGTATATGAACATTCGAAGGTTTCTTCCCCTTTTTCTGATCCTGTTCTTCGCAGGCGCAACTTCGCTTGTGGTGTATTACAAGCCGGATGCGAGAAAACGTTCATTGCCTCCGGTTCCGGTTATCTCTGTTGAGATCCAGTCCATCACCCCGAAACAGTATCGGGTGTTGATAAACTCATTCGGTCGTATTGAGCCGCGCACCCAGGGGCAACTTGTAGCCCAGGTGTCTGGTCAAATTATCGAGGTGAGCCCCAATTTCCGGGATGGCGGTTTTTTTGAACAGGGTGAAGTGCTGGTCAGTATTGACCAGCGGGATTATCGGATCCAGGTGGATATAGCTGCTGCAGAGCTGGCCAATGCCAAGGTTACCTATGCTGAGGAACAGGTGCTGTCGGAGCAGGCTATCAACGATCGTAAAATACTGCGCAATAAGGGTGCGGCTTCTGACTTCGCTCTGCATATCCCCCAGTTGGCTGCGGCTAAATCGCAGATAGCTGCCGCCAATGCAAAACTTGAGCAGGCCAGGCTGGATGTGGAGCGCACCAGGATCCGTGCCCCATATTCGGGGCGTATTCTTTCCAAGAGTTCTGATATTGGCGATGTGATTTCCGCCAATACTGTGCTGGCCAAGATCTATGCCACTGACCTGGTGGAGGTACGGCTGCCAATCAAGAATAGTGAGCTGCCATTTATTGACCTGCCTGAACAGGCAGCCACAGATGGCAGTGATTCCGCTCCCAAGTCTGGCGTCATGATTATCAACCGTCTTGGTACCAAGGCCCAGCAGTGGCAGGCGGTTCTGGTACGGGCGGCCGGGGCTATTGATGAACAGAGTCAGCAGCTGTTTGTGACGGCACAGATTGATCACCCCTATGCCATTGATGACAGCAGACGTCGGCCGTTGAAGATAGGACAGTATGTAACGGCAGAGATAGAGGGCAAGATCATTCCTGATGCCATGGTGATTCCTAATTCTGCTATCTATCAGGGTAGCTATGTCTACCTGTTCAAGGAGGGTGTTCTGGAACGCAGGGAAATTGATATCGCCTGGCAAAACAGTAAGGAAGCACTGCTCAAGCATGGCATAGCGCCTGGGGAGCAGTTGGTACTTACACCCCTGGGACGGGTGAGTAGTGGTACCCCGGTCAAGAGAATAGATTCAAATCACAAGGCTTTGGCTGATCGTACACCTGCAATGGGCCACGATGAGGCAACTGGTGTCCGTTCCCATAAGAAGGATCGATCAAGATGATTGCCTGGTTTGCGCGCAACCATGTAGCGGCAAACCTGTTGATGGCCACTCTGCTGATAATTGGCCTGTTTTCCCTGGTCAAGCGCATCCCGATGGAGGTGTTTCCCACCCTGGAACCACAACAGGTTAACGTTAGCATATCCCTGCGTGGAGCTACCCCAGAAGATGCTGAACAGAGCGTCGCCATCCTGGTGGAGGAAGCGGTGCAGGATCTTGAGGGTATTGCGGAGATAACCAGTCGTTCTGCAGAAGGGACATCGACCATAGGTATTGAAATCGACTCGGACTATGATCCGCGAGAGTTATTGGCTGAAATAAAAAGCCGGGTTGATGCCATCAACAACTTTCCGGTGGAAGCAGAAAAACCGGTAATCAATCTACTCAGCAGACGGCGCGAAGTGGTCTCAGTGGCCATAGCCGGACCCTATAGCGAGAAAGAGATCCGTATCCTGGCCGAGCAGGTGCGGGATGACCTGTTGCGGGTCTCTGGCATCACTCAGGTGGAACTGGATTCGGTACGTCCGTATGAGATTGCCATCGAGGTGTCCGAGGACCGCCTGCGTCAGTACAGTATCTCTCTGCAACAGGTAGCAGAGACCATTGCCAAGAGTGCGCAGGATATATCCGCAGGTAATATCAAGGCTGAGGGTGGTGAGATCCTGATTCGTTCCAAGGGCAAGGCCTATGACAGGGAGCAGTTTGAGAACATTGTGGTTCTTACCCGCCCGGATGGAAATCTGGTACAGGTAAAAGATCTGGCCCGGGTAACGGATGGCTTTGAAGAGACTTCACTGCGCAGTCGTTTCAATCGCAAGATGGCGGCTTTTGTCGATGTGTACCGGGTGGGGGGGCAGAGTGCCATAACGGTTGCAGACAAGGTAGTCGACTATGTGCAAGGGCGCCAGGAGAGTCTGCCGAAAGGGGTGGAGATGAGTATCTGGCGTGATCGCTCCAAGATCGTTAAAAAACGCCTGCAGACGCTAACTTACAATGCTGTACAGGGTGGTATTCTGGTGTTGCTGCTGCTGACCCTGTTTCTGCGTCCTTCCATCGCCTTCTGGGTGTTTATCGGTATACCGGTTGCGTTCATGGGGGCATTTTTTACCATGCCATTCTTCGGTGTGACCATGAATATCATCAGTCTGTTTGCCTTTCTGCTGGTGTTGGGGATTGTGGTAGATGATGCCATCGTCACCGGGGAGAATGTGTACACCCACCTGCGGCATGCCGAGAATGGATTGGATGCGGCAATTAAAGGCACCAGGGAGGTGGCCATCCCTGTCACCTTCGGCATCCTTACAACTATCGCCGCCTTTCTCCCACTGGCCTTTATTGAAGGCAGGCGCGGTCTGCTGTTTGCCCAGATATCCATAGTGGTCATACCTATACTGATTTTTTCCCTGATCGAGTCCAAATTCGTGTTGCCTGCCCATCTCAAGCACATAAAGCTCCGGACGGAACAGAACAACCAGAACTGGCTGGAACGGTTTCAGGAGCGGTTTGCGGATGGGTTTGAACATGCCATCCTGAAATACTATCGCCCTCTGCTCCGGGTGGTGCTCAACTATAAGTGGACTACGGTAGTTATGTTTACCGGTGTGTTGGTGGTGATGATCACACTCATTGTCACCGGCTGGACCAGGTTTACCTTCTTTCCCCGGGTGCAGAGTGAGCTGGCGCGGGCCACTCTCACCATGCCGGCTGGAACCACCTTTGAGGTAACAGACAGCTATATCCGCAAGATCACCGATGCTGCCTTTGCTCTGAAAGAAAAGTACCGTGATGGTGATAATGGTGATCTCATCCTGCATGTGCAATCCACCACTGGTGCTGGAGGCTTTCGCACCTCCGGTTCCCATACCGGACGGGTAATGTTTGAGATCGTACCGCCTGAAGATCGCGAGTCACTGGTTACCAGTTCCCAGCTGGTGCGTGAATGGAGAAAGATGATCGGGACGCTACCAGGTGCTGAATCACTTATATTTCGGGCTGAGATAGGCCATACCTCAGACCCCATAGATGTACAGTTCTCTGGTAATGATTTCTCTACCCTGTCCGAGGTGGCAGACAAGACCAAGGAGTATCTGCGTCAGTATCCGGATGTATTTGATATTGAAGACAGTTTTTCTGACGGTAAGGAGGAGCTGCAGATTGAACTGAAGGACGAAGCTCATGCCCTGGGGTTTACCCGTTCTGAGATACTGAGTCAGATCAGGCACGGTTTTTTCGGCTTTCAGGTACAGAGGATCCAGCGTGGCAGGGATGATATTCGGGTTATGGTGCGCTATCCGAAATCAGAAAGGAGATCGGTGTTTAATCTTGCAGATCAACGCATTACCAACAGCAGGGGGCAGAGTATACCCTTGGGGCAGGTGGTGGAGCTGAAGCCTGGTAAGAGCCCCAGTTCCATAATCCGTATCAACCGTTATCGGACGGTGAGGGTTACTGCCGACGTTGACAAATCCAAGGCAAATATGACCCTGATACAGGATGATCTACATGCCTATATAAAGAAGCTCCTGGTGCAGTATCCAGGGATCAACTACACCCTGGAAGGGGAGGCAAAGGAGCAGCGGGAGTCATTCAGTTCCATGGGAATGGGCCTGTTAATAGTGCTATTTGTAATCTATGCACTGTTGGCTATTCCGTTTAAATCGTATGCCCAGCCCTTCATAGTTATGTCCATAATTCCCTTCGGCGCTATCGGTGCTTTAGGTGGACACTGGCTAATGAACATGGACCTCACCATGTTGAGTCTGCTGGGGATGATGGCCCTGATAGGAGTAGTGGTCAACGACAGCCTGGTACTGGTGGACTACATCAATAAAAAATCAGCGGAGATGGGTGTTAAAGAAGCCATAATAACGGCAGGTGTGGCCCGTTTTCGTCCGGTTATGCTTACCTCTCTTACTACCTTTATGGGGATAATGCCGCTGTTGTTTGAACAGTCTACCCAAGCCCAATTTCTGATACCTATGGCGGTTTCACTTGGTTTTGGTGTACTGTTTGCAACCTTCATCACCTTGTTGCTGGTGCCGGTGAATTACATGCTGGTGGAAAATGCCAGGGAGGTATACCGGCGTTTTGTAAACGGCGGTCAGGTGCAGGTCCAGTCAGACTCAGAACCGAAGTGATCACCAACTGCGTCAGTTGATCTAGATTGTTTGAAGAGACTGAGTAGTACAATAACAATTAAGGAGTCAACCATGAGTATTGCAGATAGTTATGACGCAATACCATACGAATCAACCCCATTACCTGAAACACACCCCGGGCATCTGGCCTGTCTGGCGCGTCTGTATGGGGTCGATTCAGTTGCCCCTACAAAATGCAATGTTCTGGAATTAGGCTGTGCCAGCGGTGGTAATCTGATACCCATGGCAGTACGTCTGCCGGATAGCAATTTTCTGGGTATAGAGCTGTCCCCTGATCAGGCGCAGGAGGGTGCCGCACGGATTGCCGAGCTGGGTTTGACCAACTGCGAGATAAGGCAGGCGGATATACTTGAACTGCAAGATGATGGATCTAGGTACGACTACATAATAACCCATGGGGTCTATTCCTGGGCTCCCCCCAGTGTGCGTACAAGGATAATGGAACTGTCTTCCCAGTTACTAACTCCCCAGGGTGTGGCTTATATCAGTTATAACGCTCTTCCGGGATGGCGTATGCGGGGAATGCTGCGTGATATGTTGCTGTACCAGGTGCGTGATATTCAGGTACCTGTCGCCAGGCTGGAAGCCGCGCAGAATTATCTGGAAGCTCTGCTGGCCGGGTTAGGGGATTCTACCGAAGTACATGCCTTCTATTTGCGCGAAGAGATAGAGCGTATACGTAATTCGCATCCTAGCTACCTGTATCACGAATATCTGGAAGCCTTTAACGAACCAGTGTTGCTCACAGACTTTATCAGCGAGGCAGCCAAGCATGGCCTGGACTATGTCTGTGACATTGTATTGGAGATGCAGTTTCCCGGTTTTCTGGGAGATGAGGCGGAGCTGTTTCTTAGCACGATTGATGATCCGATTGAAAAGCTCCAGCAGACGGATTTTTTCTTGAATCGTAATTTTCATCAGAGTTTGTTGTGTCATAGGGCTATGCAGCCTTCCCGTACACCGAAGATGGAGCAGTTGCGCAACTTTGCCTGGATAGCAGATCTGCGCCCGCCTAAGAAACTGGATCTCCGTCGTAGCAAGCCGGCACCTTTCACGCATCAGGGAGGCCAGAAGTACGAAGTCTTCCATCCCTTGACCAAGGCGGGCATTGCTCTTTTAGCAGAACATTTCCCAGCAGCTGTCTCTTTTTCTGAATTGTTTAGTGCAGCCGAGAAGCGGGTGCGCAGCAACGGTGGTGATTTTTTTGCCGAGGAAGAGGATGAGATGCTAAGCGAGATGTTTACGCTTTATGCCAAGGGCATCATCCATGCAAGACCGGTGGATATGATTGAAACAACAGCCAGTCTCGCAGAATGGCAAATGGATGCGGTAGCGCGTCAGGGAATATTGCGTGGCGACGACCATATCCCAACCATGCATCACGCCGGTATACATCTGGATCAATTTGCAACGCAGGCTATCAGGTACCTTGATGGGTCAACAGATAAGGAAAAACTGCTGCAAAAGCTTTTGGATGATTTCAAACCAGGAGGAGAGTTGGATGGACTGGTGGATTCCAGTATGCCTGCAGATGAGCTGGCAGCACACTTGGACCACCATTTGGAACAACTCCTGACTATGTTCAGAAATAACGGCGTACTTGGGTAATGCGAGGATAAAAAAAGATAGCTATTATCAGATGGGCAATAGCCTTCTCGGCTATTGCCTTAGTAGTAGTCTGATAGTCAGTTAGTATGGCCCATGGTGTAACGCCCATCCTTGAAACCAGTGAAATACTCCTTCACCAACGGGTGCTTTATTGGATCATCCATCTGATCTGATTCCAGGTTGCGCTGGGCTACATAGGTCTCCGCCTCTTTGCCGTCTACCAGTACCCGGTACCAGGGCTCATCCTTGGGTGGGCGACTGCGTGCCACTCTTTCGTACCACTCTTCAGACTGCATGAATTCATAGTCCACGTCGTATATCACCCCACGATAACCGAACAGTTTGTGCTGAACTACCTGGCCGATATTCCACTTTGCCTGTTTCATGAACCTGCCTCACGTCAGTCTTGTACTAGTAGTTATGTTGATGAGCTGTCGCCCCTATCTGGTAGACAGAGTTTTTTGTTTCAAGTTCATCCTGGATGAATATTGCGCTAACTATTATTACAAATCTACAGCTAGTCTAGAATCTTATACACGGGAACATGATTCCTGCATGTTTTCTTTATTAATGAGGTGGTTAGTGGGGATAAGACAAGGGCGGGATAATTACGAGCTATTGGTTGAATATCACGATCGTACCAAGCATCTGCCGCAGCGGTATGCGGCATCGCCTGGCTATCTGGATTGGGCTACCCAACCGGTTCCGTTTCGTTTCTATACCGGCTCAAGACAGTTGAAGTTGCCCTTGATTCAGAATCAACCTGGCCGGCCTTACAGCGCGCTTTATGTGTGTGATCAAGAGCAGCAACCACTTGATATAGCGTCAATAGCTGCAGTGCTGGAACTGAGCCTGGGACTGTCGGCCTGGAAACAGTATCAGGGCTCGCGTTGGTCCCTGCGTATGAATCCATCCAGCGGTAATCTGCACCCGACCGAGTGCTACCTGCTGCTTCCCCCGCTAGAACAGGTTGGTCCAAGCATTGCCCACTACAATCCTCTGCATCACTGCCTGGAGGTCCGGGCTGGGCTGCAACAGGATGTTGTTTCAGGACTCTCCATGCCAAAGGGCTTTGGCCTGATCCTCTCATCCATCTACTGGCGTGAGGCCTGGAAATATGGAGAAAGGGCCATTCGCTATGTGAACCATGATATTGGACATGCCATGGCTGCGATCCGTTATGCGGCCAACCTATATGGTTTTAAGGTTGTGTTGCAGCCACAGGTAGACCGGGAGACATTAAACAGCCTGCTTGGGTTTGCGCAATTTGATGTTCCAGATGAAGAGAGGGAGGATGCGGATTGCCTGCTCTGGATCTCAAGCAGGGACGATGACCCCAGGCAGGTTATGGAATGGATCAAGGCAATACAGGAGCCAGAATATCCTGACCCCCCAAACCGCCTGAGTGATTCTCACCGTGCCTGGCCCATGATCCAGGAGCTGGCAGATTTGACCCGATCACCCGGGTTTGATCCGGATGCTGTGTCTGAGTGTCCAACCTATCCACTAGGTAAATCTGTTTTTCAAGCCGAGGAGATCATACGCAAACGAAGAAGTGCTCAAGGCTATGACTCGGACCGGAGTAATATCTCCCTGGAAGCATTCAAACAGATCATGTGGGCAGCTTTGCCCTCTGATCACTCCCCGTTTGATGTGCTCGGGCTGGAGGTTAATGTGGACCTGTTTCTGTTTGTGCATCAGGTGGAGGAGTTGGAACCTGGGCTTTACTGCCTGCTGCGTGATCCATCCCACCTGGATTCACTGCAGAGTCGTTTGAAACCAGAGTTTTATTGGCATCAGCCGGTGGTTGGACTCCCGCTGTATCACCTGCAAAGCGGTGATTTTCGTTCCATAGCAGAGATGATCAGCTGCCAGCAGGCCATTGCCGGTGATAGTGCTTTCTCTCTGGCCATGCTGGCCAGATTTGAGCCGCTACTCAAAGAGATGCCTTGGCGGTATCCGTCCTTATACTGGGAGACCGGCCTTATTGGGCAGGTGCTCTACCTGGAGGCGGAGGCCAATGGTCTGCAGGGTACCGGTATAGGCTGTTTCTTTGATGATCTGATGCACGAACTACTTGGTATAGATGACCACTCCTGGCAGGACCTATATCACTTCACCATTGGTAGTGCATTGGTAGATGATAGAATCCAGACTTTACCGCCTTATCATCACCTGGAAGCCGAAAGGTCTGGCAGTAGATAGCTAGTTGGTTTGTCCTGCTCAGATTGGGCTGTTCAACAGGAATGGATTGTTCAGACGCTCTTCACCAAAGGTGGAGCTGGGGCCGTGTCCTGGAATAAAGGTTACATCACTGCCCAGCGGCAGCAGTTTTTCCTGGATTGAGTCTAGCAACTGGTTGTGGTCGCTACCCTCGAAGTCGGTACGTCCCACCGATCCCTTGAAAATCACATCACCCACAAAGGCTATTTTTGATTCTCGGTTATAGAAGGCCAGGTGGCCTGGGGTGTGGCCAGGGCAGTGCAGCACATGCAGGGTCAGTTGTCCCACCTTGATGGAGTCTCCCTGGTCCAGACATCTGGTGGGGGTGAATGGGCGTACTGACTTATAACCAAACATCGCTCCCTGCTTAGGTAGGCCTTCCACCAAAAATTTATCGTCCAGATGTGGGCCATCAATAGGGATGTCATATTTTTCTGCCAGGTCGGCTGCAGCTCCCACATGATCAAAGTGGCAGTGGGTGATCAGGATGCGCTCCAGTTCCACCCCTTTTTCGTTGATTAGGGCAACAATGCGTTCCGTCTCACCACCTGGGTCGATAATTGCGGCCTTTTTGGTGCTGTTACACCACACCAGAGAACAGTTTACCTGCAGTGGGGTAACGGTGATTACTGAATATTTCAACATCTTGCTGTTGCTCCAATTATTGTGGGTCAGAACCCGAAGTACGCCCATGAATATGGTGTGCGGCTGAAGGCCACTGAAACTATGTAAAAGAAACAGCACAGGGCGATCACTCCGCTAATGACCCTTATGCGCATATTGGGCCCACGTTTCAGGGCAATAGTGCCGAAAATTATATAAATCAACAACACCACAAGCTTGGTGGTGAGCCATGGTGCCACAAACGGATACTGCTGGCTCATTATGGCCATGGTGATACCGGCAATCAGCAGTAGGGTATCGTTGGTGACAGAAAAATATCTGATAGGTTTTTTGTGCACCCATCCTGATCTCTGCGTCATCCAGTAGAAACGCAGCATGAAGATGCAGATATTCAGGGTCACCGTGGTGAGGTGCAGATTTTTAACCCAGTAATAAACCATTGTTACAGCAGAATTTAAGGTAGAATCGGGCAAGAATACAGTGTGACCAATTACACGTCCAATCTAAGGCGCATATGAGTTTTCAATTTAAACCTATAGGATTGATCCACTCTCCATTCAAAGAGAAGTTTGGTATCCCGCGTCAGCCTGGCCTGGTCCCGGAAATCCGGGCCACACTGGAGTTGGTGCCGCCCTATAACAATCCTGAGGCGGTGGCAGAGTTGGAGGGATACTCTCATATCTGGATCCAGTTTGTGTTTCACCAGATTCTGAACCAGGAGTGGCAGCCCAGGGTCAGACCGCCACGTCTGGGCGGTAATCAGCGGGTGGGTGTGTTTGCCAGTCGTTCACCATTCCGCCCTAACCCCATTGGGCTCTCTGTAGTGGTGCTGGAGCAGGTGGTGGTAGATGGAGATAGTGTAGTGCTTGAGCTGTCTGGAGTGGACCTGCTGGATGCGACACCGGTGCTGGATATCAAGCCATACATCGCCTACGTGGATAGTGTCCCGGATGCAGAGTGTGGCTTTGCTCCGGCTGCACCGGAAAAGCTACTGAGAGTGCAGTTCTCACCACAGGCAGAAGAGCAGCTGCAGGGCAGGGTGGATGCGGTTGATCTACGTGCGTTGATTATCCGCCTGTTGGAGTTGGATCCGCGTCCGGCCTATGCAGCGGAAGATGGCCGGGTCTACGGCTTTCGTCTGTATGATTTTGACCTGCGCTGGCAGGTGGATGGTGATCGGGTACTGGTGTTGGAGCTGGCAGGTTAAGGAGCCTCTGATTAATTCCATCCTTAGGTTCGCAAAGATAATACATCCATGTATTTGCTCCTCCATGATGGCCGAGACGCTGCCTTTGCGTCTTGAGATGCAAGGCGGCTTGTGCAG
>JANQEV010000083.1 GCA_028278145.1 Chromatiales bacterium
GCTGAATTACATAAGGCCGCTGAAGAAGCCGGGGTACTGGATGATATTCTCTAACTTCCGGATGGATTCAATACTCGCATTGGTGACAGCACTACCGGCAAGTTTCCTCCAGGCTTTACCCGTGGCCTATCCATGGCCCGAGCCTTTGTCAGCCCGGCCCGGGTACTGTTGCTGGATGAGCCTGGCGCATCCCTGGATGACGAGAGTGATCAACGTCTGATTGAGCAGCTGAAAAAGCTGCGTAGGAATCGCACCATCATCATGGTCAGCCATCGCCCCAGCCATATCCGGCTGGCTGACAAGGCAGTGATGATGGACAAAGGATCCATGTTATTCGTTGCCGATGCAGATAAGACCGTAGCCCACATGCTGGAGTCAAACTAATGAAAGAGAACACCGTCATGTTCACACCCAAGGGCAGCGCCGGAATACCCCGCGCCCGCGCCAGATTTCTGGCCCAAGCCATTCAACTGGAAGAGAGCGGAACCTCCAGCATCATCAAGACCTCCATATTCTTTACCGTGTTTATGCTTGCAGCCTCCATCTATTGGGCCTGGGCCACAGAGGTGAGTGAAGTCACGGTTTCCAGAGGAGAGGTTGTACCGGCTGGACTTATCCACGATATCCAGCATCTGGAAGGTGGCATAGTGAATCAAATCCATGTGAGAAATGGTGACCGAGTGGGGCTTGGAGACCCACTGCTTGAGTTCGCCCCGCCCGCTTCCCAGTCCGAGTTTTCCCAGACCCAGGTACGCTTGGGTTCACTCACGCTTGAAGGTGAACGTCTGCAGGCCATTATTGAGCAACGTAAACCAGCATTTGGCGAGAGCGGGAAGAAATACCCAGCGTTGGCGCAGAAACAGATGACCATATACCAGGCCCAGTTAAGCAGCCATCAAAGCGCTCTGGATGTTGCAGACGCCCAGATACGTCAACGCCAGACTGAACTGCTACGCCAGGAAAACCGGGCTAAATCCATCATCAAAGAGATTGCCCTGCTGAAGGAGCAGGTAAAGATCCGCGAAGAGCTGTTTAAAGACAAGATGGTCTCCCGTACCGAATTGCTATCAACCCAGACCCGGGTGGCCGAGGCAGAGAGCGAACGCAGTACCATTCAGGACGATGTGATTGTGGCCCGCTCTGCCCTGGACGAGGCCAAGACACGCCGTCTGGAGATAGAGGCCGAATTCAGAAAGAAGATCGAGATCGAGGCTGGAACCGTGGCCTCCAAGATGGCCGAGACCGAGCAGGCAATGATACGTCTGCGCGACCGGGTAAACCGATTGGACGTAAAGGCACCGGTGGCAGGCATTATACAGGGACTCTCCATAACCAGAATCAATGCCGTGGTGGAACCGGGACAGGTGATCATGCAGATAGTACCGATGCATGATGATCTCATCGTGGAGACCCGCATACCACCGGCAGAGATTGGTCACATACACCAGGGACTTCCAGCCGAGGTAAAGATAGACAGCTTTGATCCAGCACGGTTCGGCAGCGTTGCCGGAACGCTGAAACAGATATCCGCTTACACCTACCTGGACGAAAAGGGTAATCCTTACTACCGCGCTGAAATCGAGTTGGAGCAAGACTATCTGGGCGCCAAAGAACAGCAGTTGAAGGTAATACCTGGTATGACAGTACAGGCAGATATCAAGACCGGATCCAAGTCTATCCTGGACTATATGCTCAGGCCGATCTCACGTGGTTTTGGTAGCGCCTTCCATGAGCGCTGACCCTGACCAGACCCAAATGGGTAGGCCGGGATAAGCACAGCGTTCCCGGCAAGAGTGCAGGCCATCCGCCAGAAACGCTAACGCTTATTCTGGCCTACGTTCCAGATCTATACCTGGGGATAAATCCAGATCAATCAGGCAATCGACTGATAGTAGAGGTTTTGCGGATGCTTGGCATCGGCAAAAAAGTACCAGCGTTCCGCCAGCAGGCCCAGATACTGAATACAGAATGCCATAACTGACATGCTGACCGAATCATACATGAAGGAGGCAACGATCAGTCCCACCGGCACTGGAAATGCCAATAACATGAAGCTGTATTTCATCTGACGCATTACCCCATCACCCTGCCCATGAAAGAACTCCTTGGTATTGAAGGAGCCACCCATAAAACCCTGGGCCTTCTGGGCCATCTTGTTATGCCTTACGCCAATAGCGCTCTGCAGGCTGAAGCTGTGTTTTATTCTCCGATTACGATATAGCGAGAGGCCACGTGTTATCAGAGCCAGTAGGGTGAAGATAACGGCCCAGGTGCCATAGAACATGGCCAGATCAATTCCACTATAGGCTGAAAATGCCGCAGCCAGCATAAACCCGGAGGCCATACCCAGCAGGGTGTAATTGATCGGGGTCAGAGGTGAGTGCCACTCCTGAAGAAACTTGACGCTGGCATAGATCATGGCAGTGCAGCCAAATAGAAGAAAGGCAGTGATGCTGGCCAACAGGCCAATTACCAGACTGGCATCCACCGGCAGGGTTCCCTGAATCTTGAACCAGAACCCGGTGAGCTGGAAGAAATGTACACAACCATACAGAAACACCAGAAACATAAATATCGGCAACAGAATTACTTCGCGGGATAACCATGAAGTGCGCCACTGGGTCATAGAGCGCCAGGCCCTCTTCGGGCGGCCCAGGTGGAAGAAGGAGGCAAACAGACCGGTGGCCACGAACATGAAGCTGAGCAGACTACCTACAGCATAGAAGCCCTGACTGTCCTGGGCCGGCAACAGGTTTGCCAGTGAGTATACCT
>JANQEV010000109.1 GCA_028278145.1 Chromatiales bacterium
CGGCCACTATTCAGTGGCCGGCCGGCTCTTACTTAAGGGCCTAGAGCTACCGGCCCCAGCAGATTTAAAGAAGACATATAGATATGGATGCATTTCTGCTACAGATTCTTAACGGGTTGGACAAGGGTGGCGCCTACGCGCTTATTGCACTTGGCCTGACCCTGGTGTTCGGCACCCTTGGGGTGGTGAACTTTGCCCACGGTGCGCTGTTTATGCTGGGCGCATTCGTTGCAGTCAGCGTACAAAAACTGCTGACCATTTCCCAAAAGGTGAAGGATGAAAGCATCACCTTTTTCGACGCGTACAAGGAGACGCCCTATCTAGAAATCTGGTGGGGTGATTTTGGATCGATGATTATCGACTATTCGGTCCCTATATCCATCCTGATCGCGATACCGGTCATGCTACTGATCGGTCTGGCCATGGAGCGTGGCCTGGTGCGCCATTTCTACAAGCGTGAGCACGCCGATCAGATCCTGGTGACCTTTGGCCTGGCGATTGTGATCCAGGAAATCATCAAGGCCAACTTCGGTGCCAACCCGATTCCAGTGGGTGCTCCCGAGGCCGTCGCCGGTACCGCCGCAGTAGGTGCAATAATTGGCATGCCCGAATTGGTTTATCCCTGGTGGCGTATGATCTACCTATTCTTTTCACTGGCCATCATCGGAGGCGTGTTTGCATTCCTGCACCTGACCACCTTTGGCATGGTAGTGCGCGCCGGTATGCACGACCGCGAAACCGTTGGTCTGCTCGGTATCAATATCGAACGTCGATTTATCGTTGTATTCGGCCTGGCCTCGATAGTTGCCGGTCTTGCCGGTGTTATGTATACCCCGATCCTGCCACCGGATTACCACATGGGTATGGATTTTCTGGTGCTGTCATTTGTGGTTGTTGTTGTGGGAGGCATGGGCTCTTTGCCCGGCGCGGTGGCGGCTGGATTCCTGCTCGGGATTCTGCAGTCGTTTGCGTCCATGAACGAGGTCAAAGCGATATTGCCCGGTATTGACCAGATCATTATTTACCTGGTTGCAGTGATTATCCTGCTGGTGCGTCCGCGCGGCCTGATGGGCAAAGATTAGGGGGTTATCATGGGAGTTCAAGAATCAACAAAGGCACGCGATTTCATGACCCTGGTGATCTTCACCATTGTGGTACTGACTGCACCGCTCTGGGCCAAACTGATCGGTGCCGGTTATCCGGACCTGTTGCAGAAGTTTGCCATCTTCGGTCTGTTCGCTATCGGTTACAACATACTGTTTGGTCTCACTGGCTATCTGTCCTTCGGCCATGCCGCGTTTCTGGGTATCGGTTCCTACACCACGGTGTGGTCATTCAAGCTGCTCAGCATGAATGTGGTACCAGCGGTCATCTTTGCGGTATTGCTTTCAGGCCTGTTCGCCGTGGCGATCGGTTACCTTAGTCTGCGCCGTACCGGTATCTACTTTTCCATCCTCACCCTGGCTTTTGCCCAGATGTCGTACAACCTGGCCTACTCGGTACTGACACCCATCACCAACGGTGAGACGGGTCTGCGCGTTCTGGCGGAAGACCCACGCGTGATTGATAGGGCGATAGGTGTCGAGATGCAAGGGGTACCGCTAGGTGATTTCTTCGGTATTACCATGACTGGTTATTCGGCATTTTATTTCTGTGCGGTGATGCTGATCTTTGGTTTTTGGCTGTCGCTAAAGATATTCCGTTCACCCTTTGGAATGAAACTGGTCGCCATCAAGTCCAATCAGACCCGTATGGAGTATACCGGTTTCAATACCCGTCCCTATCTGCTGGCAGCCTTTGTCATCTCCGGTATGTATGCCGGATTGGCCGGCTCCATGATGGCGGTTACCGATCCGCTGGCTGGTGCCGAGCGCATGCAGTGGACCGCTTCGGGTGAGGTGGTGCTTATGACCATCCTTGGTGGTGTCGGCACCCTGTTTGGACCTATCCTGGGTGCGGCAACCATCAAGTACTTCGAGAATATCTTCTCTGCCTTCAACGAGCAGGTGTTGACCCGAGCCTTCGATTTTCTTCCTGATGCACTGACCCACATCATGGTTACCATCACCAGTCCATTTGTGGGCGAAGGCTGGCATCTGACCCTGGGTGTATTGTTCATGATCATCATCATATTCATCCCTGGTGGTTTGATGGAAGGCATCGTTCGCATCGGAAAGATGCTGCGCAGTAGGAGATCAGAAACTAAGGAAGAGTCTGATGAAGAGGATGTGGAAAACGTGGAACCTGAAACTGTAGTCAAAGGGGAAGCATAATGAGCCATATCCTTGATATTCAGAACGTAAACAAGACCTTTGGCGGCCTGCACGCCTTGTCCGAGATCAACCTGCAGATTGAGGAGGGCACCACCCATGCCATCATCGGTCCCAACGGTGCTGGTAAGTCGACGCTGTTGAACTGTTGCATTGGCCGTCTGGTACCAGACACCGGTACGGTGACCTTCAATGGTCGAAATATGATCGGTATGCAACCATGGGACATCAATCATGCCGGCATGGTGCGCGTGTTCCAGACCCCTGAGATATTTCCCGATCTACCACTGCTGCAGAACGTTATGATCCCGGCGCTGGCCAAACGTGACGGTACCTTCAAGTTCAACCCGCTCAAGAGTCTGGTGCAGGAAAATAAGATTCGTGATGAAGCCATGCAGGCCCTTGCGGATGTGGGCCTGGACGGCTTTCATCATCAACATGCGGGTTCTATCTCACGTGGTGACAAACGGCGCCTGGAACTGGCCATGGGCCTGGTTCAGCACCCGAGCCTGCTACTGCTGGATGAGCCTACTGCCGGCATGTCGCGTCACGATACCAACCGTACCATTGACCTGCTCAAGCAGATCAAGGAGCGTGGTATGACCAAGGTGATCATCGAGCATGATATGCACGTGGTATTCAGCCTGGCAGATAAAATCAGCGTACTGGCCCAGGGCCGGATCATCGCTAGTGGTACACCAGATGAGATCCGGGGCAATCCAAAAGTTCAGGAAGCCTACCTGGGTGGAGCAGAGTTATGAGTAGATTACAAGCAAAACACCGGGTTACTCCGGTCACACGAACCGGCTCTGACCCGGCTTTTTTTTCTTGCTGGGATATTCACTCCTACTATGGGGAGAGCTACATTGTACAGGGCGTCAGTTTTGATATCCGTGAAGGTGAAGTGCTGGCACTGCTAGGGCGTAATGGTGCTGGTAAGACCTCTACCCTGCGCTCTATTGCCAGGGTGGATAGTCCCCAGGTAACCCATGGTGAGCTGTGGTTGGATCATCAACCGCTGCACAGCATGAAGTCGCATGAAGCAGCTCAGTCCGGGGTGGCTCTGGTGCCAGAGGACCGGCGTATCATTGGTGGCATGACGGTGGAAGAAAACCTGATCCTGTCCCAGATTGCTCCTCCCATAGGCTGGACCATTGAACGTATCTATGAACATTTTCCACGCCTTGCCGAGCGGCGTAATCAGGAGGCTACCACTCTGTCCGGTGGCGAACAGCAGATGCTGGCGGTAGCGCGTGCCTTGGCACGGGATATCAAGCTACTGCTGTTGGACGAGCCATATGAGGGACTGGCCCCGGTGATTGTGCACGAGATCGAGAGCATCGTGGACGGTATCAAGAAGCAAGGTATTACCACCATAATCGTGGAGCAGAATGCGGTTGCAGCTTTGCGTCTGGCAGATCGTGCCATTATCTTGGATATGGGTAAGGTGGTGTTTGACGGTCTGGCGCAGGAGGTGCTGGATGATGAGGAACTGCGTATGGAGTATCTGGCAATCTAGCCTATCCCAGACTTCATACTAGATATAAAACCCGCGCTTTCCAGTTGGGGAGGTCGCGGGTTTTTACTGTTTCATTTCGCGCACGATTCTGAAGCCAACCCTGAGGTAGTGATAGTTAGGTCGCAGCTTGTTACGGGATGCAGAGCGCAATTGACCGGGTACATTATGCCAGGAGCCTCCACGTACCACCCGTTCCCGCAGTTCATCCTGATCGTCACCAGCATCCTCTGTTTCAAGGCCAGTGTAAGCTTCTTCAAATACTGAGGCACACCACTCCCACACGTTACCATGCATATCGTGCAATCCCCAGGGATTGGCCGGGTAGCTGTCTACGGGAGTGGTCTTTCCCAGTGCGACGCCCTTACTGCTACCGGCATAGGTATAGTTACCATCAAAATTGGCTTGCTCGGTAGTAATGGTTTCACCGGTCCAGAATGGAGTGGTGGTACCGGCGCGACAGGCAAACTCCCACTCAGCTTCGGTAGGTAAACGTATTTTGCTACCGCAACGTTTGGATAGCCAATAGCAGTACTCCATGGCGCTCCAGTAGCTGACGTTGATTACCGGGTGACTGTCTCTGCCCCAGGTCTCATCCGGTGGCTTACTATGGCGTACCTCATCACAGAAGATATCAAACATCTCGAAGGTGACCGGGGTCTTCAATATCTCAAACTGATCCACCTTGACCATATGCTGTGATTCATTACTGAACCTGTCCAGTTCAGATTCCGGGGAGCCCATCATGAAATCCCCTGCAGAGATCACCACCCAGTCACTCTCCTTGATTCCATACTTGAGCATCTCGGCCTGGCGTGACTGCTCAGTCTGTATACCATGTTCTGTCTGGGTTTCCTTTTGAGCCTGGGCCACATGGAATTTCACTTCCTTGTCTATGATATTTTTTAGTGTTTTATCGTAGCCTGCCTGCTTGGCATTGACAGGCGTACCACAGCGGTCACAAAAGTTGGCATTTTTTATCAGGAGTTTGCCACAGCCGGAACAGTGGCCTTCCCGGTAGATGGGATTGCCGCATTGAGAGCAGAACAGGGCTTCTGGATCTTCTGGCTGATGATTGCAGTTGGTGCACTGCATAAGTTAGCAGGTGCTCCTGATACAGAGATTATTAATGTCTATTAATCATAGCAAAACAAAGCTAAATAGTACGGTTTTAGCCCATGTAAACTGTTTGATTATTCAATAGTTTGGATGAATTATGATCTACCGCATTTAGTAGTATGTAGATGGGTAAAATTCACATAGAACACTATGAAGAGGGCGGTAATAATCTTCTTGTTACCTTAGTCAGCGGTTTGTGGAAGAGCAGCTACTGTGGATTCAATCCACTCCTCAACCTGGGCGTTGAGTTCAGCTGCAGATTTTCCGTCGGCCTCTATGGCTGGTCCAATGACTACCTGGATGGTACCTGGGTATTTTCTAACTCCACGCCGACGCCAGAACACACCCGCATTATGCGCGATAGGTACAATGGGATAGCCGGACTTCTCTGCTAGCATGGCACCACCCATGCCATAGCGTTTACGTGTACCGGGCGCCACCCTGGTGCCCTCCGGAAAGATGATTACCAGTCGGCCCTGTTTCAGACGCTCAATACCCTTGGAGATAACCTGGCGCATAGCTGCCCGGCCGCTGCTGCGATCTATGCCTATGGCTTCGGCTGCTGCCAGCGCCCAACCAAACAGTGGAATCCATAACAACTCGCGCTTAAGCACCCAGGCCTGCTCCGGGGGTAACAGCCCACGCAGGGCTATGGTCTCCCAGGCCGATTGGTGTTTGGAGAGTACTATGGCCTCCCGGTGCAGAAGATTGTCCCAGCCGGTTATCTGGTACTTAAGTCCGCAGATGACATTCAGTAACCACAGGTTGACCCTGCCCCATGCGTTGGCAAACTGGCAGCGTTGCCGGTAAGGCATGAGATAACCGATGGTAAACATGGGGATGGCAAATATGGTGGTGGTGATCACCAGCAGTACAAAAAAGATTATGGAACGAATCAGGGTCAGCATAGTGTGTAGTCTTATACGGTTTACGTCAGCAGCCTGGTAACAAAGTCAGACAGATCGTTATAGGTTTCAATACCAGAATCTTTACCTAGTTCAGCTGCAGTTTTTTTACCTTTTCCAGTCAATACCAGGACCGGTTTGATACCCACCGCCTGTGCTGCTTGCAGATCCCGCAGGCTGTCTCCTACCAGAATGCTATCTATGGAATCCAGTCCCATATCCTCGGCTATCTGTTGCAACAGGCCAGGCTTGGGTTTGCGACAGCTGCAATCATCATCTGGACCATGCGGGCAGTAGTAGATACCATCCAGCATGCCGCCCTGCTGCTTAAGACTGGATTCCATTTTTGCATGGATGGCCTCCAAGGCCGTCTTATCGAACAGACCTCTAGCCAGTCCTGACTGGTTGCTGGCTACTATTACCCGATAACCGGCCTGGTTCAGACGGGCTATGGCCTCCAGGCTTCCTGGAATAGGAATCCACTCACCAGGGTGTTTGATAAAGGCGTCTGAGTCCTGATTAATTACGCCGTCACGATCCAGGATGATTGTATTCATTTGGAATGCTCAGGTACGGACTGCCTATTCCATATCCCTGAATTCGGATACCCGTATGCGCCCGTTGATCATTTTTGATTCCCGCTGCATCAGCTTATTCATCTTGTCCCAGAAGGCCTGGTTGAGGTCAAACTCTCCGGCGATTGCAGTGCCCATAATTAGGATCAGCAGGTCTGCAACTTCTTCCGATAGGGCCTCGGTACTCTTGCCTTTGGTTACACAGGAGGAGATCTCTCCCAGTTCCTCTGCCATCAGGGCTACCCGGTAGGCCATCTCCTCACCACCGGTCTCACGAAAACGGTGTTTGTCATGGAAGGCCTGGACCATAGCCAGCATCTCTTTGTATGAGTCTCTATCCATTACTGCAGCCTGGAGAGATCGGCGGCGCTCAGGAACATGGCCCCGAGGGAATTGAGCAGAGCCAGGCGGTTACGGCGCTGAGTTGCATCTTCGCAGTTAACCATGACGTGGTCGAAGAAACCATCTACTGTCTCACGCAGGGCTGCCAGCAGCTTCAGGGCCTCGGTGTAATTGCCAGCGGCAAACA
>JANQEV010000010.1 GCA_028278145.1 Chromatiales bacterium
ACCTGGCCGGTATACAGGGCCAAAAACATACCCTGGCCTACCCCGATCAGGGTAGTTAGAAAGATTACTGAAAACGCAGGATGCATCTACTCTCTCCCAAAATCCGGTTACCAGGCCACATCGTCCAGGGTTTCCACATCCTCCGGCAGTGCCGGCAGCTCCTCTTTCACCAGAGGATTATCCGAGCGAATCAGCTCATCCTCATGGATCTTGATACGCACCTTGCGCCGCGGCAGGTAGTGATTGGAGGGCTGAGTGCCCCACTCCGGCATCAGTTGATAACCACCCTCTTCGCGGATGGTTATGGATACATCTGAATCTGGATCATGTACATCACCGAACAGGCGCGCACTGGTAGGACAGGACAACACACAGGCTGGTTTGCGCTCTGCCTCAGGTAGAGTCTCATCGGTTATACGATCAATACACAGAGTGCACTTCTTCATAACACGCTGCATCTCATCATACTCACGGGCACCATAGGGACAGGCCCAGGAGCAGTACTTGCAGCCGATACACTTATCGTAATCCACCAGCACCACTCCATTATCCTCGCGCTTATAGCTGGCACCGGTGGGACAGGCAGGCACACAGGGAGGATCTTCGCAATGCAGGCAGGATTTAGGAAAATGTATGGTCTCGGTCTTGGGAAACTCACCCACTTCAAAGGTCTGCACCCGATTGAAGAAGGTGCCGGTAGGATCGGCATCATAGGGACGTTGATCCGGCAAGGGACCGGCCCAGCCGGAGCTGTTCCACTCCTTGCAACTGGTCACGCAGGCATGGCAACCAACACACACATTAAGATCAATAACCAGGGCTAACTGCGTCATCAGATATACCACGCTCTGTAATGTTCTATGGCCATGATCATAGACCCAGGACCTTTCCAAACTTGCCGGCAATAAAGGCCTGCCACTTACCACGCCGACCCAACTGTCCCGGCACCTGTTTCTGCTGTGGAAACTGGGGCCAGGTCTCTTGCGGTTCACTGTTGTCCGCCTTATATACCTTTACCCGCACATCGAACCATGCTGCCTGTCCGGTTACCGGGTCTGAGTTGGACATGTTATCGCCCGCCTCACAGGGAGGCAGCTCTTCCGGAATAAGGTGATTGAGCAGGAAACCCTTTTTGGACTCGTTGGCCCTCTTGGACAGACCCCAGGCCCCGCTCGCCTTGCCGATGGCATTCCAGGTCCAGACCGTGCCCGGCTCCACCGCCTCTGAAAAACGGCACATGCAGCGTACCTTGTTGGTGGGTGATTCCACCCAGACCCAGTCACCATCATCAAAGCCCTGTTTGTGTCCCAACTGCGGATTAACGAACAGATAGTTGTGGGTATGGATCTGCCTTAGCCAGGCATTCTGTGAGTCCCAGGAGTGGTACATGGCCATGGGGCGCTGTGTCAGCGCGTTGAGCGGATACTCATGGGTATCCACCAGCCTGGAAAGCAGGGTCTCACCATAGAACGGCAAGGGATCAAAATTGCTCTCAATCCTTTTGCGCAGGCGCTCCGGAGGCTGTTTGCCTTTCCATTTCCCCTGGGCTGCCAGACGGAATTTCTGTAACGGCTCCGAGTAGATATGTAGATTGATGGGTTCTGCGTACCTGGTCATACCGTGGGCTCGTGCCCAGCGCAGGTAACCCATATTCCAGTTGCGCATGTACTGGTAGGAGCGTGGCAGCTTGTAGTGGTAGTAACAGTCGTTCTTCTGGTACATCTCCCACTGCCTGGGATTAGGCTCACCCTTTAGAAACTTCTCCCCCCCCTTACCGCGCCAGCCGGCCAGAAAGCCGATGCCAGATCCAGGCGAGGTCTCGTAGTTGGTGACAAAATCCGGGTAGTCACGGAACTTGGGCTTGCCCTCTGCATTCACAAACGCTGGCAGTTCCAGGCGCCCACCCAGTTCCACCAAGACATCCTGGAATGGCTTGCAGTCTCCGGTGCGCGGCACTACCGGTATGCGCACCGAATCCACCGGACCATCGTACTCTGAGATGGGGCGGTCCAGCATGGACATGGCATCGTAGCGTTCCAGATAGGTGGTATCAGGCAACACCAGATCGGCATAGGCGATAGTCTCAGACTGGAAGGCATCGCAGACAATAATAAATGGAATCTTGTATTCGCCGTTCTCTTCCTTGTCCACCAGCATATCGCGCACACTGGTGGTATTCATGGATGAGTTCCAGGCCATGTTGGCCATGAACAGCAGCAGGGTGTCTATCTTGTAGGGATCGCCACGCCAGGCGTTGGTGATGGCATTGTGCATCAGGCCATGTACCGATAATGGATACTCCCAGGAGAAGGCCTTATCCAGACGTACCGCCTCACCCTCGGCATCTACAAACAGGTCATCCGGCTTGGATGGCCAGCCCAGGGGCATGCCATCCAGCGGAGTATTCGGCTGCACCCCTTCCGGTCCATTTGGGGGCTTGGGACAGGGTGGAATCGGACGTGGGAACGGAGCCTTATGTCTGAAACCTCCTGGCCGGTCCACAGTACCCAGGATACTCATGAGAATACCCAGGGCCCGAATGCTCTGAAAGCCGTTGGAGTGGGCCGCCAGTCCGCGCATGGAGTGGAAGGCCACCGGGTTGCCGGTTACTGACTCATGATCCTTGCCCCAGGAGTCGGTCCACTGGATTGGCAACTCGATCTTCTGGTCACGGGCGGTAACACCCATCTCATGGGCCAGGCGGGTTATGATTTCTGCCGGGATGCCGGTTATCCCCTCAGCCCACTCCGGGGTGTACTCCTCTACCCGCTCCTTCAATAGCTGGAAGGCAGGTTTCACCGGGGTACCATCATCCAGGGTAAATTCTCCCAACAGATATGGATCCACACCTTCGGTATGAGTAGAGATGGCCTGATCCAGTTCCCGGTCCCACCACAATTTATTCTGGGGATCGAAGCAGCCCTCTTCGATGTGCATCTCAAAGCGCTTGAACAGGCCATCCTCATCACTGCTCGGGTCGTTGATCACCAGTTCTGCCGCGTTGGTATAACGCACCAGAAAATCCCGGTCATACAGTCCCTGCTTGATGATCTCATGGATAAAGGCCAGCAGCAGGGCACCATCGGTACCAGGTTTGATTGGTACCCACTCATCAGCAATGGCGGAATAGCCGGTACGGATCGGATTGATGGAGACAAAGCGACCACCGGCCCGTTTGAACTTTGAGAGCTCCACCTTCATGGGGTTGGAGTGGTGATCCTCGGCAGTACCGAGCATGATAAACAGTTTGGCACGATCCAGATCCGGGCCACCAAACTCCCAGAAGGAACCACCGATGGTATAGATCAGACCTGCCGCCATATTCACGGAACAGAAGCCACCATGAGCAGCATAGTTTGGGGTTCCGAACTGTTTGGCGAATAGGCCGGTAAGGGCCTGCATCTGATCGCGTCCGGTAAACAGGGCAAACTTCTTGGGGTCTTCCGCCCTGATCTTGGAGAGGCGCTGCTCCATGATCTGAAAGGCCTCTTCCCAGGAGATCTCCTCAAAACCGGATTCTCCACGCTCGGCACCCTGCATACGCCTGAGCGGTTTGGTGAGACGGGCCGGCGAATACTGCTTCATGATGCCGGATGCACCCTTGGCACAGATCACACCCTGATTCAGGGGATGGCTAGGATTACCTTCTATATGACGTACTTCCCCGTCACGTAACGTGACACGGATGCCACAACGGCAGGCGCACATGTAACAGGTGGTCTCCTTGACCTCTACGCGTCCGATCTCGCTATCCGAACTGGATGTTGGGTCCTGCATATCTGAAGCCCTTCTGTGTACTCCCAACCCTAGAGCTGATGGTTGATTAGCTTATTATAATATTCACTATTGCTTGAGCATATCATCCGGGCAGACATTGCGCGACTTTTGCCAGAAAAAACCTTTGAATCACTCCATAACTCTAGTTTTGCCTGGATCTAACATCTTGTTGCTACCAATCACTTATCCCAAGATGAGGCCTATTGATATTTATCCATGCATCATGCCTCGCAAACCTATAGCCTGCATAAAGAGGTGCTTACACCCGGAATCTGGGTGCCATTACTTGCAAATAATGAGTTAAAAGGCGCCAGTGGCATAACACTTAAGCCATGCAAACTACACGCTTAGGATCAAGAAATGATTATTCGAGAATGGTTCTCTAGGGCCTTTATAATATTTTCTATCTTATGGGTTGCCTATATTTTTACAATCCACAGCCCTGGGATATTTATCACCATGCGGACGATAGCTCTAGGCTTAGCGGTACTGTGGACGGTTTATTGGATAGGTGTAGGAATAGCCAGCATGTTCAGTTCTAAATAACTGGATACCTAACAACTGTCGACTAGCATTTAAGTAACAATAATATATAAAAAAAGGCCTAGGGAGATCCTAGGCCTTTGTTTTATTGGCATCCCCAAGGGGAAACGACAGATTGGATAAAGTAAAATCACCCTAATTTTCTGTTTCTGATAGTATTTTTGAAGATTTCATAATTAAGGAGCTATTACTAGGTGCGGTTTTCTATGGTTACTGAATGACGCATAGGTGAACCAACAAATTTCCAGGATAAAAGGCCACAGACGCCCTACAACATGAGTAACGGGAGAGGAAGTTATTATCTAGAAGTACAATGAAACAGTCCTAAACCATAAAATCTATTGGTATGCTAAAGATCAATTGTTCAGCAGATAAAAGCTACAACTAGGAGTAAAACACTTTTAGGAATAAGAAAGCATGACTGACCAATGACAGAAACCCACTACATCATAGACATTCTCATTTTGTTGGCTGCAGCCGTTATTGCAGTGCCGCTGTTTCAGCGCCTTGGGCTTGGTGCCGTACTTGGATTTCTGGTTTCAGGTGCTCTGATTGGACCCTGGGGGCTGGGTTTCATTACAGCAGTTGACGAGATCAGGCATCTTGCGGAATTTGGTGTCGTTTTCCTGCTGTTCATCATCGGCATAGAGTTAAAACCATCCCGATTGTGGGTTATGCGACGAAGCGTGTTTGGCCTCGGTACAGCCCAGGTACTTGCCACTGGTACGGTAATAACACTTCTGGCAATGGTGTGGGAAATACCAGCTCGTACCGCACTGGTTGTAGGTTTTGGACTGGCTCTCTCTTCGACCGCATTCGGTCTGCAAATACTTAGCGACAAGGGTGAACTTGGTACAGGTTATGGCCGTTCCGCTTTTGCCATCCTACTACTCCAGGACCTGGCAATTGTACCCTTAATGGCGCTTATACCTTTGCTTGCCCAAAAAGAGCTATCGATTACACAGGATGTGGAACTGGCTGCATTAGAATCGGTGTTGATAATTGTCGGGGTGTTTGTCCTAGGCCGCACCCTCCTGCAACCAGTGCTGCAACTCGTTGCCAGAAGTCGAAGAAATCCAGAAATATTCACGGCAACCGGAATACTATTAGTGCTCGGTGCTGCATGGCTCACCGAATGGGCTGGCCTTTCTATGGCGCTCGGTGCCTTTCTTGGTGGTTTGCTATTGGCCGATTCCCGTTATCGCCATCAAATTATGGCAGATATACAGCCCTTCCGCGGTTTGCTGCTTGGGCTGTTCTTCATGAGCGTGGGGATGTCCATTAATTTCGGACTCCTTGGTCAACAGGGTCTCCTGGTGGCTGGGTTGGTTGGGGGTCTATTGTTACTTAAAGCAGCATTCCTGTGGATTTTATGCCGGATTACAGGACGTTCTCATTCGGAATCTATCCAAGTCGCACTGCTACTTGCGCAGGCTGGTGAGTTTGGATTTATTCTTTTTGGGTTGGCTAACATGCTTGGTGTGATGGAAGGGGAGCTTTACCAGCTTCTGCTGCTTACCGTGGCTCTGAGCATGGCACTCACGCCGCTACTGGTGAGAATGAGCCCCTGGCTTGGAAGGACATCCGCAAGCAATCTCCCTAGCACCACTCTCACAAGCAAGCCGATTCCTGCCTCCAAAGATCATGTCATTATTGGTGGTTTTGGAAGATTCGGAAATCGTCTGGCTCGCAATCTTGACAAGGCAGGTATCCCCTACCTGGTGTTGGAAGTCAATTCTGTCCGGGTAGCCAGAGCCCAGGCGCTGGATTACCCAGTATTCTATGGAGATGCCAGCCGTGTCGAGGTACTGCGTTCCGCGGGAGCGGACAAAGCCTCAATGATGGTCTTCACCATGGACCACATGGAGAGTATCGGACAAGCATCGGTTGCAGTGCGCGAGGCATTTCCCGGGTTGCCCGTATATGCCCGTGCCTGGGACATCAAGATGGCCAAAAAGCTGCTCGCCCTGGGTGTCAGCTACGCAATCCCGGAGACCATTGAGACCAGCCTGCGCCTAATTGGCGAAGTATTACGCGCATCAGGAATTTCACTGGACGATGCGACCCGACTTGTCAATGAAGAGCGCGATGAGGAACAGTGGAAATTCACTAGACCTCAGATGCCAGATAAACAGATGGGATATGGAAATATCCTGCTGGTCCTAACGCCAGGTATAGAGGAGATGAGCATTCTACAGTACGCGGCCACACTGGCAGAAGACAACCAGGCAACCTTGACAGTAGTAGAAGTTCTTACGGAGGCTACATCCACTACCGATCACGGCGTCTCTTCCCCGGATGAGCTGGAAGAGGATATGGTAGAGACTCGGCACAAGTGGCTTGAAGAACTGGTCGCCGAGTTGCCCGGGAGTCTTGAAACTCATACCAAGGTACTTGTCGGCAGGCCCCATGAGGAAATTACACGGGACGTTATCTCCAACTGTCGAGATCTAGTGTTGAAGTCGGCTAAGGGTGGGCACGGGCTAAAAGAGCGCATTTTAGGCGACAATGATTCACGCCTAGTACACTCCTGCCCCTGCCCGGTACTGCTTATCCGTTCGATACCACCAAAGCCCTACCGTCATAGCCTAGTATGCGCAGGTGTTTACCAGGACGAAACACCTGGCGGTCATCGGGATGATAGATACTCCATAAACCGCAAGATCCTGGAGCATGCAACCTGGATAGCAACCTCCCAGTTTGCTGATCTTCACATTGTTCACGCATGGGAAGCCTATGGCGAACAGTATTTGCGAAGCGGACGTTCACCGCTGCATTCTGAAGTAGATTATTATGTTGAACGCGAGCAAAACAGGAACAAGGAAGCCTTGAATACATGCCTTTCAGAATTGCGCGAGTCGATGGCTGGCGATGTGCTATCTGCGTTCGATCCGGTCTGCCACCTTGCAAAAGGCAACCACCGCGACGAAATTGTACGACACGCAAAACACATGGAGGCAGACCTGGTGGTCGTTGGTGATCTGGAACACTCTAGAATTACAGACCTAATGGTCGAGAGCACATCAGAGAACATCATCAAACGACTGGAATGTTCTGTACTTGTCGTAAAGCCACCGGATTTTGTTACTAAAGTCGTCGTAGAAGAACTGTAGCAACTGATAATTGTACTGAGGCAAAAAAAGACTGCCGTAAAATCAACGTTCTACGGCAGTCTATTTATGGCGTCCCCAAGGGGGTTCGAACCCCTGTTACCGGCGTGAAAGGCCAGTGTCCTAGGCCTCTAGACGATGGGGACATTTAAAACTTTAATTAAAAAACCGGTCCCATCGTCTGACCGGATTCATATGTCTGGTGGAGCCAGACGGGATCGAACCGTCGACCTCTACACTGCCAGTGTAGCGCTCTCCCAGCTGAGCTATGGCCCCTGAAAATAAGAGGCGCATATTAGGCGAAGCAGCCCCTTTTGTCCACCCGTTTTTTAAATTTTATGTAGGTAACAGGTCGAGCGCTATTTTCCCTGTCCTTCAATCTTGGCCCATGAGTCACGCAGGGTAACCGTGCGATTAAACACCAGTTTTTCTGGACTGGAGTCTCTGCTATCTACACAAAAATAGCCCTCGCGTTCGAACTGAAATTGGCTACCTGGCTCAGCCGTTGCAATGCTCGGTTCCACAACACACTCTGTGGCAATAGTCAGGGATTCAGGGTTCAGGTGATCGATGAAAGAGTCTACCTCCTTATCCGCATCTGGAGAGGCATGGTCAAACAGACGATCATATAGCCTTACTTCAGCCTGTACTCCTTCGCTGGCAGAGACCCAGTGGATCACACCACGCACCTTGCGGCCCACTGGGTTGGCACCCAGGGTTTCCGGATCATAGCTGCAACGTAGCTCTATGATTTCTCCAGACTCATCCTTGATTACCTGTTCACACTTGATTACATAGGCGTTTCTCAGACGCACCTCACCACCGGTGACCATGCGTTTGTATTTTTTGTTGGCCTCTTCCCGAAAGTCAGCCCGGTCAATATAGATCTCACGGGTCAGCTTCACCTTGCGGCTACCCATGGACTCATCCTTCGGGTGATTGGGTGCCTCCAGATCCTCTACCAGGCCTTCCGGATAGTTCTCTATTACCACCTTGAGTGGATTTAGCACTGCCATGGCCCGTGGCGCATTACTATCCAGGTCTTCCCTGATGCAGGCCTCCAGCATGCCCATCTCCACCGAATTATCCGCCTTGGTCACACCGATGCGATCACTGAAGGTACGGATTGACCAGGGCGTATATCCACGCCGGCGCAGTCCGGCAATAGTTGGCATCCTCGGATCATCCCAGCCGTTCACATGGCCTTCGTCAACCAGCTGGGTAAGCTTACGTTTACTCATTACCGTGTACTGCAGGTTGAGGCGGGAGAACTCTATCTGCTGGGGATGGCAACCGATGCTGATATTATCCAGCACCCAGTCATACAGAGGGCGGTGATCCTCAAACTCCAGGGTGCACAGGGAGTGCGTAATACCTTCAATGGCATCAGAGATAGGATGGGTAAAGTCATACATGGGATAGAGGCACCACTCACTGCCGGTCTGGTGGTGGATTACCCCGTGACGTATGCGATACAGGGTAGGATCACGCATATTCATGTTGGGGGCAGCCATATCGATCTTGGCCCGCAGTACCTTGGACCCATCCTCGAACTCGCCGGACCGCATGCGCTGGAACAGATCCAGATTCTCTTCCACCGAACGCTCCCGGTAGGGGCTCTCCCGTCCAGGCTCTGTCAGGGTGCCACGATACTCCCGGGTCTGCTCTGCATCCAGGTCACACACATAGGCCTTGCCATTACTGATCAGTTCCTGGGCAAACTCGTATAGCTTTTCAAAATAGTCCGAGGCGTAGAACAGGCGCTCTTCCCAGTCGAATCCCAGCCAGTGCACGTCCTGTTTTATGGATTCCACATACTCCACATTCTCCTTGTGAGGATTGGTGTCATCAAAACGCAGGTTGCATTGGCCACCGGGATAGTCCCTGGCAATCCCAAAATTGAGACAAATGGATTTGGCATGGCCAATGTGCAGATAACCATTTGGTTCCGGGGGGAACCGAGTATGCACCTTTCCATCATTCTTGCCCGCAGCCAAATCTGCATCAATGATCTGACGGATAAAATTGCTGGGTACAGTTGTTTCCTGCTCGCTCATATCTCGTTCTTATTCAGATTTATTTAATAGTAGTTGTATCGTCGCTGATAAAATCAGGCATTCTGCTCGCGCTGGGTTATGAATTCCAACGCCCGTTCGATACGGCTCAGACAGGCCTCCTTGCCCACCAGATACAGGGTGTCGTCGATGCCTGGTGAGGCAGCACGTCCTACCACAGCAACGCGCAGGGGCTGGGCTACCTTACCCATCTTAACCTCCAGAGCTTCTGCAACCTGTTCTACTGTCTGGTGCAGGATTTCTCGCGTCCACTCATCCAAATTCTGCAAAGCCACCTGGACGGCCTCAAGCGGTTTCCTATCTGCCGGGCGCAGATTCTTCTTAGCTGCCTTTTCATCGTACGCATCAAAGTCTTTATAGATAAAAGCGCTTATCTCTGCCATCTCCACCAGGGTCTTGGCCCGTTCCTGCTGGGCCCTGACCACATCTACCAGATCTGCACCTTCGCTCGGATCTATATCCAGTTTACCCATATGCGGACTTAGCAGATGGGCAATACGTGCCGGGTCACTGGTCTTGATATAGTGCTGATTCAGCCACAACAGTTTTTCTGTGTTGAAGGTGGATGCAGCCTTGTTTACCGCATCTATATCGAACAGTTCGATCATCTCATCCACAGTGAATATCTCCTGGTCTCCATGGGACCAGCCCAGGCGCACCAGGTAGTTGAGCAGGGCCTCCGGAAGGTATCCCTCCTCACGATACTGCATAACACTGACGGCACCGTGGCGCTTGGAGAGACGCGCGCCATCATCACCCAGTATCATGGGAACATGAGCATATTTTGGCGGTTCCTGACCCAGGGCCCGTAGAATATTAATCTGACGCGGTGTGTTGTTAAGATGATCATCACCACGGATAACCACATTGATATCCATATCCATATCATCCACCACCACGGTCAGATTATAGGTGGGAGAACCATCAGTACGCTTTATTATCAGATCATCCAACTCGGCATTGCTGAAGGCTACCTTGCCGCGGACCAAATCATCCACCACCACGGCACCATCTTCAGGATTCAGAAATCGAATAACATGGGGTTCATTCGGATCAACCTGTCGGTTGCGACAGTGGCCATCATAACGGGGCTTGGTCTTATTTTTCATCGCCTCGTCGCGCATGGCATCCAGACGTTCCCGGGAACAGTTACAGCGATAGGCCAGACCGTTATCCATAAGCTGCTGGATGATCTCGTTATAACGCTCAAAGCGTTCCGTCTGATAGAACGGTCCCTTGTCGTACTCCAGCCCCAGCCAGGTCATCCCCTCCAGGATGGCATTTACCGATTCGGCAGTGGAACGTTCCAGGTCGGTATCTTCTATCCGCAATACGAATTGGCCACCATGCTTACGGGCATAGAGCCAGGAGAAGAGCGCAGTACGGGCGCCGCCCACGTGCAGATATCCAGTGGGACTGGGGGCAAATCTGGTGCTAATGGTCATAGGTTATAGTGCTTTATTGTTCAAAAGATCGGCATTTTAACAGACCGGATGGATTTTTGATTGAGATATTGAGTAGATAAGGCCGAATTTCTCGAGAGAGTTGTTTTCATGCACCAGTCGGTGGAAAAACCATAGGGAACTTAGATAATTAACAACAATCAAAAAGTGCCAACAAAGCTTTTTGCTGTAATCACAGCAACTTGAGCATATAGGAGGCATGCAGTAATATTCTCCAACCCAGTGGGTAGAACACTGGGCGGTTAGCTCAGCGGGAGAGCACTGCCTTCACACGGCAGGGGTCACTGGTTCAATCCCAGTACCGCCCACCAAATCACCACCATACTCGTTTCCGCGACTGTAAAGGAAACTAACCGATCTTAGCTAGGGTGCAACAAAAAACTGACCCATAGCGTAAATGTTTTTCACATGTAAACAGAAGGATACACAGCAAGATGAATGATGAAACAAACAAGGCCTCAACCGAAGAGAAAGAGACCAAAAGCAAACTGGGAGAATCAATCACCATCAAGGTTGAAGTTCAGGAAGAATCTTCAGATGAGAAGAAGAAAGAGGAGCGTCCAGGCGTCTGCTGTGGTTCCTGCACCTAAGACTGGTTACAACAGGGGGAAGTCTCTACTTCCCCCTATCATTTCCCAAATCTAGTCGATTCCATAGCTATGCCAGTCTATTACTGCAAGCTTATGCCATCACCAAAACCAAACACCCTATTCAGAGTAGATGCAGCACCTGCACCCATCTTTTTGGCTAAGCGCTCTAAAATATCTTCGCTACGAGTGAAATCAACTATATCCTCTGCACCGATAATTTCACGGGCAACATAGCTGCTACTGCCGAGGGCATCGGCCAGACCCAGAGCTACGCTCTCTTCCCCATTCCAGAACAGTCCGCTGAATATTTTTTCATCATCTTTCAGGCGCTCACCCCGGCCCTGCTTTACCGTATCAATAAACTGCTGATGGATTTTGTCCAGCATGCCTTTCATATGGTCCAGATCAAACTCCTTCTGTGGAGAGAACGGATCCAGGATACCCTTGTGCTCACCTGCAGTGAGCAGACGCCGTTCAATACCAAGCTTTTCCAAAGCATCCACAAACCCAAAACCATTCATCAACACACCAATAGAACCTACGATGCTGGCCTTGTCCACATATATCTGATCTGCTGCTGCGGCTATGTAGTATCCACCTGATGCACATATATCGGTAACTACCGCGTATAGTTTTTTATCCGGATATTTCTTTTTCAGGCGTACAATCTCGTCATTTATATAACCGGCCTGTACCGGACTACCACCGGGACTGTTGATACGCAGGATCACACCTTTGGTATTTCTGTGTTTGAAGGCCTTTCTCAGACCCTTGACTACATTGTCTGCACTGGCTTCTTCCTTATCCGCAATAACACCTCGAACATTAATCAGGGCAGTGTGTTTACCATCCCTGATCTTTGCATCCTTTAATCCGTCAGGAAACATCAGTGCCAGAATAGCTATCAGATAGGCGAAGGTGAGAAACTTGAAGAATATTCCCCAGCGCCTAGCTCGGCGTTTCTCTTTTACCGAAGAGAGTGCCAGTTCCTTGACCAGATTTCTCTCCCAGGCATTCGAGTTGGATTTTCCACTCTGATTCCGATCATTAGTTTCCATCGTATTCCTCTATAGTTCTATATCCTATGGCAGTATTTACCTAGTT
Organism: Chromatiales bacterium; assembly: GCA_028278145.1. GTDB lineage: Bacteria > Pseudomonadota > Gammaproteobacteria > Chromatiales > Chromatiaceae > JAAGZL01. The sequence goes on from JANQEV010000010.1 coordinate 12,663, forward strand.
GATGCTTTCCAGCCACCTGGGAAGTTCACGGATATCATCCAGGCATCCGAGCGGTTCCGATTGCAGCAGACGCTCCCGTGTATGGCTACCGTAACTAACACCCAGGCGATGAGCATTGGCACTGCGTGCCATCTGCATATCATACTCTGTATCACCGATCATCAGGGTCTCGTGTCCCTGCGTCCCTAGCTCATCCATTATCTGCAACAGCATATCCGGATTTGGCTTGGAGAAGCTCTCATCTGCACAGCGTGAGGCATGAAACAACTCACCCAGCCCAGTATAGGCTAACACCCTATCCAGTCCGGCCCGCCCTTTTCCAGTGGCAACTGCCATCATATATCCCGCATCAGCCAGCAGTCGCAGTGTCTCATCAGCACCTGGAAACAGTTCTGATTCCGGCCGTCTATGATCAAGGAAATGGACCCGATAGCGCTCCACCACCTGCCAAACCAACTCATCATCCGCACCTGGAAACATCTCTGTTACCGCCTCTTTCAGTCCCAGGCCGATGATATTTTTAATTGCATCGTCAGTGGGAATCTCCAGGCCAAGATCTATAGCTGCTCCACGCACACACTCGACTATATTGGCCACAGAATCCATCAGGGTACCATCCCAGTCAAATACCAGTAGGGTAAATTTTCTTTTCATCTGCGTAACCGTTCCAACAGCTGTTCCAAGGTCGGTTCCAGGGGGGCTTCCACCTTCAGCCTCCCCACCTCTTCGGTCCAATCAAAGGACAAAGACCTGGCATGGAGGAACAGCCGCTTCAAACCCTGTTTTTTCATTCTACGATTTGCCAGATTGTTACCATACTTATCATCCCCTAGTATAGGGGTACCAAGGTGAGCAAGATGTACCCGCAACTGATGGGTACGCCCAGTCATCAGCTCTGCTTCAACCAGAGTGGCATCAGAAAACCTCTCCACCACCCGGAAACGGGTCAAGGCCTCCTTGCCCTGGGGATCGACTCGTACTACCCGTTCCCCACCCTGAAGTAGGTTCTTTGCCAGTGGTGCATCCACGGTCTCGCGGTCCTTTTCCCAACGCCCAGCTACCAGGGCCAGATAACGTTTATCTACCCCATTGCTGCGTAACAGTTCATGCAGGGTGCGCAATGCGCTGCGGCGCTTTGTTACCATCAGACAGCCCGAGGTATCACGATCCAGCCTGTGTACCAGTTCCAACTCCTTCTCTCCAGGTCGCATAGAGCGCAGTGCTTCAATCACTCCAAACTTTAGACCACTACCTCCATGTACCGCCAAACCTGAAGGTTTATTGAGTATTATCAGGCGCTTATCCTCATATAGTATGGACTGTTTCAGATTTTCCAGCGTCCTTTCACCGGGTCGTACCGGGGAATCTCTGTCAGCCAAACGTACTGGTGGAATCCGCACTATATCCCCATGTTGCAGGCGATAGCTGACCTTGGTCCGCCCCTTGTTCACCCGCACCTCACCCTTGCGTACTATTCTGTAGACATAGCTCTTGGGCACACCTTTCAGCATTGCCAGTAGAAAGTTATCCAGCCGTTGACCCTGGTAGCCCTCCTCCACTTCAACCTGCCTGACAGGATATGATTTCTCTTTATTTTCTGACATTTGCGAATAGTAACAGTTTGCATTCATTTGCTGCGTAAGTTTAAGACTGTTATGATCAGTCATTGGCTGTTAGATTAAAACCACAAGGTGAATGGTATTATTCAACTCGTATCCTGATGGCCATAATCAAGAAGCGGTCATTATGAGTATTTCTCAATGATCCAGACTTCAAAGCTTAAAAAAATTTTGGCGCAGCTCAGACAATAGCATGCGCCGGATCAGGTGACTGAACACTACTACACGGCTCTAAATCTAAAGCATGAGATGCCTGTGCAGCTATAGACACTGCGAACACTGTTGTACCAGTCCAGGTCTGATCAAATGGGAACCCGCCTGAACGGCGGTGTTTAAAACAAATTAACTGCGCACCACAAGGGGCGGAAATCGGGATTCAGAACACCGATATTACCGGGTTCTGAAAACACAGCTGATGAGACCATGAAACAGTGGTATTCCAGCCAGATCCGATACACCTTAAAGGGAAACCGCCGGTAGTCGTTGTAACCTCAGAGTACCCTAAGTGGCTGAGGTAGCAGGGATCTGCAGTGTGCAAAAGGATTATTAATGAAACGTATGCTGATCAACGCAACTCAGCCTGAAGAGTTGCGTGTAGCCATTGTAGATGGCCAAAAACTCTACAACCTCGATATTGAAACCTCCGGTCGCGAACAGAAAAAAGCCAACATATACAAAGGTCGAATCACCAGGGTGGAACCCAGCTTGGAGGCGGTATTTGTTGATTATGGTTCCGAACGCCACGGCTTCCTGCCACTAAAAGAGATATCTCGCAGCTATTTTTCCGATGCCGCAAAAAAATCCAGCGGGCGGGTTAATATTAAAGAAGCGATTAAAGAAGGACAGGAAGTTGTAATCCAGGTGGAAAAAGAGGAGCGTGGTAATAAAGGCGCGGCCCTCACTACCTTTATCTCTCTGGCCGGACGTTACCTGGTTCTGATGCCAAACAACCCTCGTGCCGGTGGGGTGTCCCGCCGTATCGAAGGCAGCGACCGTAACGAACTACGGGAAGCTATGAGTCATCTCACCATCCCCGATGGCATGGGATTGATTGTACGCACCGCTGGCGTTGGCAAGAGTGAAGAGGAACTGCAGTGGGATCTGGACTACCTGCTCCAGCTCTGGACTGCGATTGAAAACTCGGCAAAAGAGAAATCTGCTCCCTTCCTGATCTATCAGGAAAGTAATGTAATTATCCGCTCCATCCGCGACTACCTACGGGCAGATATCAGCGAGATTGTGATAGATCATCCTGAAGTCCATCAGGAGGCCTGTGAATTTATCCAGCAGGTTATGCCGCAGAACCTGAAAAAAGTCCGACACTATGAGGATGAAGTTCCACTATTTACCAGATACCAGATCGAAAGCCAGATTGAGTCCGCCTTCCAGCGGGAGGTACGCCTCCCATCCGGTGGCTCCATTGTCATCGATCATACCGAGGCGCTAACCTCAGTAGATATCAACTCAGCCCGCGCCACCAAGGGTTCAGATATCGAAGAGACAGCTCTTAACACCAATCTCGAAGCCGCAGATGAAGTAGCACGCCAGCTACGCCTGCGTGACATGGGTGGCCTGTTTGTTATCGATTTTATTGATATGGGCCCCTCCAGGAACCAGCGTGCAGTGGAAAACCGACTGAAAGAGGCCATGAAGCAGGATCGCGCCCGGGTCCAGATCGGACGTATTTCGCGCTTTGGCCTACTGGAAATGTCCCGTCAGCGCCTGCGTCCATCTCTGGGTGAGTCCAGCCAGTTGGTCTGCCCCAGATGTAAAGGTCACGGCTTCATCCGCGGCGTGGAATCTCTGGCCCTTTCGGTACTGCGCGTCATTGAAGAGCAGGCCATGAAAGATAATACGGCCCGCATCATTGCCCAGTTGCCTGTAGACGTAGCCACCTTCCTGCTTAATGAGAAGAGGCAGCCGATTCACGATATTGAAAACCGCCAGTCAGTCAACGTGGTTCTGGTTCCAAACAGCCATTATGAGACACCAAATTACGAAATTGAGCGCATCCGCAGCCAGGATATGCCAGGGCATGACAGTGAGACCGCCAGTTATCAGATGTCAGTCGAACCTGAAACAGATGTCCCAGGACACATCAAACCCACAGAGGTTAAGAGTGAAGAGCCGGCGGTAAAACGTATTACACCAGCCCCAAAACCAACAACTGCTGGCAAAGCGGAAACGCCAGTCAAGGATAAGCCTGGATTCGTTAAACGTCTGCTGGGTGCAATAATTGGTAACGGTACTGAAGAAGCTCCGGAAGTAAAGGAAGAAGAGAAGCCCAAACCACAAGAGAGTCGACGTCGAGACTCAGGCAGATCAGGTGGTGGTAACCGCAGGCGCTCCAATCGTGGCGGACGAGATGGCTCAGGCAGCCAAAGCGACAGGCGTTCAGGCTCTTCAGGAGGACGGGGTAAAGGTGGCAATGTAAGCCGCCAACAGGTCAAGGCCAATGAGCCGGCCAAGAAGGAAACCGAAGCTGTATCCGGGAGTTCAGATCAGACAACCACCGAGAATAAACCTGGAGATCAGCAACAGAGATCATCTGGTTCCCGCCGAGGACGCCGGGGTGGACGCAGGCGACGCGGTCGCGGCCGTGGCAGTCAGGACGGAGCAACAGCCTCAAAGGATCAGTCTCAACAGGAGTCAAAGGAACCGGTAGCTGAGCAAAAGCAAGGCACACCTGGAACCCAGGCCGGCGAACAAAGAAAGACAGATGGAGAGTCTACCGGAGGCCGCCGCAGATCAGGTCGTCGCAGAGGTACGCGTAAGCCACGTGCAGAGCAGTCTGAGAGCAGAGAAAGCCAGGTTGAAAAACCGGCAACTGGGACAGACCAGACCAAGTCCTCAGCACCTGAGGAAACCAAGCCTGCTCAGACACAGGCGCAGACTAGTCCTGTCCAGGATAACATTCCCAAACAGGAGCCAAAGCCAGTTGAGGGGAAAAGCAGTGATAAACCGGCGCAGGAAACCGCGCCAAAAAAGCAGACAGAGACACAAAAACCTGCCCCACAACTGGTGGAAACCAAACCACAGCCCAAGCCTGTGCAGGACAATACGCCCAAGGTCAAGACAAAACCAGCACCAAAGCCAGATGCAGCAAAGGTGGCTGACAAACCTGTGAACCAAGCTGCTCCAAAACAGGAGTCAGAACCTAAGCCCGCGCCACAACTGGTGGAAACCAAGCCACAGCCCAAGCCTGTCCAGGACAAAACACCAGAACAGGCAGCAAAACCCACTCAGAAACCTGCTGAGGTCAAGACACAGGAAACACCGGTGAAGGCAGCAACACCAAAACCTGAGCCTCAACCAAAACCTGCGCCACAGTTGGTAGAAACCAAAAAACCAGAGCAGACAGCAACTACAAAACCTGCAACTACTGAAGCTAACAGCAAGCCTGCCACATCCGGGACTGAACACTCTTCTACTCCACCTCAGAGTGGAGGCGCAGATTAGACTCTGATCTAAATAAACACGCCCCGTTTATACGGGGCGTTTCTTTTACATCTGTTTGCATAACCACCGCATATGGCGGACAGATACCATCAATACTATTCCTGCAGGCGCATCCGGACACTCTCTAACAGACCAGCCGCTGCGACTTCCACCATGTCAAAGACATATTTAAAACCTTCCGGGCCACCATAATAGGGATCAGGGACTTCATCCTCGTTTCGTTCCTGGGCAAAATCCATAAACAGATGCAAACGATCTTCCAACCCTTCCGGACAAATGGCAGCCAGATTGTTGTAGTTTTCCCGGTCCATGGCCAGAACATAGTCAAAACGGTGAAAATCCTGTGGTTCTGCCTGGCGAGCCCGCTGATAGCTTAGATCCACACCACGAAACCTGGCCTCTTGCTGTGCCCTGCTATCTGGTGGCTTTCCCACATGGTAGGCATGGGTACCAGCAGAATCCACCGAGATAATATCCGCCAACCCTACTTTCTCTACCATTGCCTCAAATACACCATGGGCTGTTGGTGAACGACATATATTGCCCATGCAACAAAATAAAACACTTATTTTCATCTTATCTATCATATAGTTACAGTCATACAAGTGTAAGCCAAAAAGTGTTTAGAACACTGCCCACACTCATTTGAATTCAATCAGTTACATTTAGTTTTGATACTGTTTGTTGGAGATATTTGACAACAAACACCAAGATATTTTTCATTCTTTGAACAATATTTCAACTGAAAGGATGTCACCCACATTGTATGGGAATTCATACCCGTAGAGACTGCAACGGTGTGAGCTTGATATTGTTTAATTGAGACGCAATAGCCTTGGATTCTACGAATCAAGGTGTTTATTCTTTCCACGCACTGCTTCCCCCCATGGATCAGGTTCTCCTTGTAGCTTCCATAATACCATGCGCCATGCAATATCAGGTATGTTGGGCTTAAACAATCTTTGAAACTTGATTGCTGATTTAAGCTTCTGTTTCGGTGTCCAGAAATTTCGTTTGATCTGTCTGGCGAGATTGAGAATCTCTTTAACGCTAAGCTCATCAGAATAGACTCTCTTGCTTTTTGGATCGATGTAATAACCAGGAGTAGCGAGCACTTTCTCGGTAAGTGGTTCAGGACCAAAGCTGCGCAGCGGATGAACCATAATAGAATCTAGCCCAATTTTACGAGCGAATTCTGGTATTTGCAGCATCTCCTCTCGACTCTCTCCAATACTACCTATGATAAAGTTTGCAATAAAATACATAGGGACATGGTTGATTCTGGCAAATAGTTTTTCAATCTGGTGCCGGTGAAAACCTTTATTTAGAAAATCTAAGACATGGTCATGCATAGACTCAATACCAAAGGTTATATAGCGGAATCCCACTCTGGACATCTTTTCAACTATCTCTGGGCGCATACCCATACTAATCCTGGTCTCAATAGCATATGTCTTCTTGATATTCCGTTCGAGTAGGATATTACACAATTTATCCATGCGATCTGGACGATGAAATGCAAGGTCATCAACGAAAGTTACGAAGGGCGCATCTATTTGTTCTAGCTCATCAGCAATCGACTCCGGTGAACGCGCTGTATAGGCAATCTCTCTACCTTGTGAATCCTTGTTAAAGGTACAAAATGCGCAACGAAACGGACAACCACGAGAACTCTGAATTGCATCTGTAGCAATTCCCAAGTCGAGACCATCACGTCTAATCATGCCGTAACGCCCACGACGTAGCGATCGATCAGGTAAAGGCTCATCCGGGATTTGACCATAAGGTTCCATAGGCGTTACCCGATACTCCCCATCCCGAATAAATGAGACCCCAGTAATATGATCAGGTGTACCGTTTTCAACAAATATCTTAAATCGACCGTCGTCCGGGCCTGAAAACACTACGTCTACACGTTCCTCATCTGGCGCGGTAACTAATGCTTCAGAATTGACCTCTGCAAAACGCCCACCACATACCACAGTCACACCCGGTCGTAATTTTTTGATCGACCGAACCATTTTAAATACTGAAGGAAGAGGCATATCCCATAAAAAACTTAAAGCCACCAGATCGGTATCTTCCGGCAGCAGTTGTTCCCATTTCTTATCAAATCGCAGATCGATCATAGACCGACTTGGTATGGAATCACGCACACTCGCAGCCACCAATTCCAATCCAAGAGGAGGGAACATTCTGTCATATCTTGATGAATTACCATCATCAGGATAAATGAAGCATGCAGACTTAAAGGAAGACACCATGTTACTACCCATCCATGCAAGTAATTAATATGTTATACGTCAGTTATAAAAAAGCATTGATGCTATCTAACCATTCCTACAGAAATAGACAAAACAATCAAGGAACTCAATCAAGAATGGTGACTAACAGGAGCGTTTAGAAAAAGGGCAAGAGTAATATGTCACTCAATTGAGTCGTTTATTATGCTCTGATATGTGCCGAATATAAACCTTTCGGGATAAAAACATAACTCCCTGAATTAACTACTTTAAAACTGTCTGCATGTATTATTAAAATCAAAAAAATGACAATATAAAAACAGATTTATCAGTTGGTTATGCAGCTGTTACTGTTTTGCCACAAACTATTGCCATGCATAAAAGATACTCTTGATTATTAGTTATCTTCCAAGTAGTTACACATGTTACCTGGCAGTAAAACGATCCAATGAAAACCCTTCATGCCGTAATAAATTCAATCAGGACCATCAAAACCAGTACCCACTTACAACCTGAGTCAGGCTGGAATCATGCAGAAACTGGTATTAGACAACTGGGTAAATGACATACGGCACCATATGAATATCCTTGCTGCCAGACCTGCCTGAGATATTGCACTACATTAAGTGCCAACTTGTATTTGGAAAATGCCATAATATGTCACCAAGAAGGCAAGCAATCCGAGTGGCCGTTACCTTGTCAACTCAGATGTTATAGACAAAGGGGCAGTATTATTCGACCAGTTTCTACCAACTTGAAAGTAACACCTCCAGTGCTCAAGGCTGAGGCTAGGCCTTGGTGCGAGATAAAATTCGAATGTAAAAAAAATAGAGAAGCGCACTAGTGAGTGGTTACAAAAACCTGATTATAGACTCTGTCCTGCGGCGTCCGTGGACAACTCTATTTGCGGTGCTCACTATTACCATGCTGCTGGGAACCGGGATCTGGCAGTTGCGGTTCGATATGTCAACGGAGCGTCTACTGCTGGGGGACGGTGTGGATTTGCAGATCCTGGAGCGGTTCCGGCAGGACTTTGGCAATGATGATTTGCTGGTGGTGGCAGTACAGGATCAGCGCACTTTCTCTCACCCCGGGGCCTATGCACGATTGAAGGAGCTCACCGAGCGCCTCAGCGCCTTACCTGGTGTCGAGGAGGTGGTTGGCCTGGCCAACATACCCATGCCGGAACACTCTATCACATTCTATGACACACGCAGGCCCAAACTACTGGCTGAGCTGAGGAAAAGGCTGGTACAGGATATCCTGATCTCCAGCGACGGCACTGTGGCCGCGATCCATATCAATCCCTCCATGGGGCTGGAAGATAACAAGTTGATCTCACTGGTGGGGGCCATTGAGGAGCTTGGCCGGCAAGGGGACGATGGTTTTTACCTGGTGGGAACGCCTTCCATTAAGAAGAGCATGATGGACGCCGTGGTGAAGGACACACTGAACGTAACGCTGATCGTAGTGCTTCTGGTGGTGGTGGTGCTGGGTTATTTATTTCGGGACCCATGGTCTGTGTTGGTGCCACTAGCCACCATTATATTGTCCCTGATTGCAGTGGCAGGTTTCATGGGTTTTCTCGGCATCCCTCTCAATAGCTGGACTGTACTGATCGCACCACTTCTGTTTGTCATAGGTATAGCAGGTCTGGTGCACATCCTGGCTAACTATAAGGGCCAGTGCTCCAGACACCACCAGCCCCTCGCAGCGCTTCAATTTGCACTTCATGGAAACCTTATCCCCTGTCTGCTGGCCAGCGTTACCACCATGTTGGGTTTTCTATCACTCACCTTGGGCAAGACCCCGGTATTTTGGGGGTTTGGAGTGAGCGCCGCCTTTGGGGTGGGCGCCGCCTTCCTCCTCTCCATCACCTTCATGCCTGCGGCGATCATGCTGCTGCCCAGTCTGTCAAGTGGGCTCTGTGATCCCATTAAAGTGAAGATGCCATCCATCTCGGTGCTGAGGGTAGCCATCGGCAAGGGGGATCACCTGATCCTTGGGGGCACACTGCTCCTCTGCGCTGTGGCCACCTATGGAGTCAACCGTATATCGGTGGATACTGACATACTCAATATGTTCAAAGATGGTCATCCCGTCTCTGTAGCTCATGGCTTTGTCAAACAGCATTTGGCTGGCAATGCGCGTCTGGAGATGATGGTTGAGGGCAAGCCAGATCAGCTAAAATCACTCAAGGCACTGACATCCATCTACGATTTTCAACGCGCTCTTGACCAGCACCATCTGGTCCTACGCACCATATCACTGGTGGATATAATGAGGGACGTCAACACCTACTGGGCCAAGGGTGGCGGGCGCAGTGGCCTGCTTAATGACAGCTTTTCGACTACAGACTGGTCCAGATTGGCCCAGTTTGAGGATAAGGAGAAGGTTCTATCAAGAATGATCAACCTGGATTACTCCAGGGCCCGTATTACGGTGCTCACCAAGGTCTCTGACACCCAGGATACCAAGGTTTTGATGGGCGACCTTAATCGCGCCAGCGAGCGCTTCTTCAGCGGCGAGCTCAAGGGCCATGTTACTGGCTCCATGGCCGTCTACACCAAGGCCATAGATAGCCTGGTCAATCAGCAGATCCTCTCGTTCCTGGGCGCATGCATCACGATCTTCCTAACCATCGCACTGGTGTTCCGCTCCCTTGGGGTTGGTCTCTTCAGCATCATTCCAAATATGCTTACGGTGCTAACCGTGTTTGGGGTAATGGGGTTGAGTATGGTGCGGCTGGACTTCTTTAATGTTATGACCGCTTCCATTGCGCTCGGCATCGCAGTGGACCATGCCATCCACTTGATGGCCCGTTTTCAGCGCCGGCTCGGGCGCGGTAACAGCATAGCCAAAGCAGTCTGGCGCAGCCTGAATGAGGTACAGACACCCATCATCACCACTTCACTGATTCTCGGTTTGGGATTCTTGGGAGTCGCGCTCTCCTCTTCCCTGGGCGGTACAGAGCGCTTTGCCCTTTTCACGGCCCTGGCCATTGGCGTGTCCCTATTGACCACCCTATTCGTGTTACCGGTACTGCTATTACGGTTATGGCAGGACCAGAGAACACCATAGAAAAAACCATTTACAAAGAGCTAACATTTGTGACAACTTCCACATTGACGCCCTACTCCACCAGATCGTAGACTCACCTTCAAGGCTCAATCTAATTGGCTGCCGTCAATAACACCGAAACAGGAATTCTGCATATGAACTCGGCGTCATCTATCCTGGAACGACTCTCTTCCCAGGCACGTGAACATTATAGTAATTCAGTTGATCCGCTGGCAGCCAATCTGATGTTCAACCGCGAACCGGATCCTGGTACTAGGCGCGGCCACCCCCTGGTACTGCTTATTGGTAACCACTCATCGGGTAAATCCACATTAATCAACTACATGCTGGGTCGCGAGATACAAAACACTGGTGTGGCACCAACAGATGATGACTTTACAGTTCTGTCCCACGGTGAAAACGACGAGGAGCGGGACGGTGACGCCCTGGTAAGCAATCCAGACCTGGGCTTTGCAGAACTGCGCAAATTTGGTCCCAGTCTGGTAAGCCATCTTAAACTAAAAGTAAGAAACGCCCCTTTCTTGAAGGAGCTCACCCTGATTGATTCCCCAGGGATGATAGACTCCGCACAACTATCCCAGGACCGGGGCTATGATTTCATAAAAGTGGTACGTTGGTTTGCAGAACAGTCGGACGTCATCCTGTTGCTGTTTGATCCCGACAAACCTGGCACTACAGGCGAGACCCTGACCACGCTCAAGGATGCGCTGAGTGACATGAGTCATAAGATGGTGATAGTGCTGAACAAGATGGATCAATTTCAGACCTTGCACGATTTTGCCCGTGCCTATGGTGCTCTGTGTTGGAACCTGGCCAAGGTTATCCCTACTAAGGACGTGCCTTATATTCACAACATCTACATACCTGGCATCTGGGTGCAGGGTGAACAGCTGTTACCCATGGATGATTTTGACCAGGCCCGTGACAAGGTGATACAGGAGATAAAACATGCTCCAAAGCGCCGCATCCAGAATATTCTGACCAGGTTGTATGAACACTCAAGGCAGTTGCTGGCACACTCTAAGGTATGTAATGAAGCCAGAAAAACCTATCGCCAAAACCGACGTCACTGGCGCCTTGGGATATCCGGTGCTTTTTTAGCTGGCGTTGCAGGCGCTGCTGCGGCTTACTATTTAAGGTCGGAGGACGGCCTCATATTAGGAGGCAGCATTCTTGCTGCTGGAACTGTTGTTGCTGCATTACTGTTTCTGTTGGGTCGGAACTCTATGGCACGGCGCGAAAAGGAGATTCTAGACAGCTTGGCTGGTATCTACGCCAACGTATTCAATCGTGACTACGTGCTAGGTGATCAGGCCGACCTGGATGCTCTGTGGGACCGCATTAAAGACCGCACCCATGCTGCTATATCCACCCTGGGAATGAGTAATCTACCGCGGGTAAAACCATCTCAGATAAAGGCCCTGGAGCATATCATAAAAACCAGTGTTCCCAAGTTGCGTTCAGAGCTGCACCAGAGTCCTAAGGATGAGAGTAAAGAATCTGAAACTGCAAGTACAGGGAGAGCCTTTTAACGCATCACATCGTTTACATACCGAACTATGTAAGTGCTTTTTCTGGATCCCGGCATACGCCGGGATAACAAAATGGTATTAATCAAACCCACCTGTATTAATTATATTATTTAGTGCTCACGATTTATGACATTATTTACCACCTATGTCACAGACATCACCAAAAATCACTGTCCTAATCCCTACTTTCAATCGGGAGAACTACCTCTTACAGTGCCTTGACAGCATCCTTGCTCAAACCCTTCAGCCATACCAAATCATTGTTGTTAACGATGGCTCCAGTGATAATACTCGGGAGGCTATAAAACCGTACCTGCCACAAATTGATTACACCGAAATAGAACATCAAGGCAAATCTGCAGCTATGAACTGTGGGCTGGAAATGACCAAAGGTGATTATTTGTGGATTTTTGATGATGATGACGTGGCTCTACCTGATGCACTGGAACGATTTGTTACACCATTGGAAGAGTACCCGGAGTACGATTTTAGTTTCAGCACATTCTATTTTACTCAAAGCAATGCTGAAGATCATAGTATCGGTAAGATTATTAATGAATTCACCATACCTGACCTTGAGACAAGGGGGCCATTAATCCCCCTGTTGGAAGCCAGCTATCTATGTGGAGCAGGCCTGTTTGCCCGCAGCTCATGCTATGACAAGGTTGGAAATTTTGACCCGGCCCTTATTCGCACTCAGGACTATGAGATGGCGATCCGTCTCACCAGGCACTTCAGAGGCATCCAAGTCCAAGGTGGACCAACCTTTCATTACCGCCAACACCAGGGGTTAAGAGGCGCACTCACTGACCGTTTTCAATCCGACCAAATCTTTAGAAAATGGCTGCAATACGATCAAATTACTTTTAAGCGCCTATATAAAGAACTGACTCTGGATGAATATTTACCACCGGGCTACAGTCTGGCAAATCATCAACGGCAGGCACTTCTGCAGCGCATGGCAATCATGGCTGGTAAGTTATTGATACCAGAAGTCACCTCAGATTTAGATGAATTAAAGCTACTAAATGATAACCGTCCTTTCACTAAGCACGAACGAGAAATAATTGCCAAATTAGTAGTAACAACACCATGGTATAGGGAAGGCAAGTTATTTGACTCACTCTCTTTTCAGACTGGTTTAAACAGTGTGTTATTTACTGATCAGGATAGAATGCTAGAGATAACGGAACAGATATCTCAAATGGTGCAAGAGAACAAGGTACAGAGCAAAATAGAATTACTTGAATGCATGCTCAGTTTTTCAGAGCCAAAAGATATTTTCGACTTAATGTTGTCGCTAATTCATAACAAGGAGAAAGGTCTATTTGTCAGCTAGGCCCTGATAATACTATTCGAACTGCTGCCTGACCCTAACCAGATCATCCGCTGTATCTATGCCATGCCCAGGCTCCCTCTCTGCCTGACTCACATGGATACATCCTCCATGCCAGAGTACCCGCAACTGCTCAAGTGATTCTGCCAACTCCAGAGGTGCTGGTGGCCAATTAACATATTTTTCCAGATAGCCCGCACGGTATGCATACAACCCAATATGCCTGGCAAATCCCACATCAGCAGGCAGCGGACGATCTGTATGTATAAATTCATCCCGATGCCATGGAATTGGGGCACGGCTAAAATAGAGCGCATACCCCTCTGCATCAGTTACCACTTTAACAATATGTGGATCAAACAGGTCATCACGCTCCTCAACTGGAGTTGCAAGTGTGGTGATATTTGCACGCTCATGAGTCTGCATATCCAGCGCCACCTGGAATACCAGTGATGGCGGCATATCTGGCTCGTCACCCTGTAGATTTACCACTATGGTTTCATCTGCCCACCGCATCCGTCGTGCCACCTCAGCAATCCTTTCGGTACCACTTCGGTGCGACTCAGCAGTCATACATACCTCAGCGTTAAAACTCTCTGCAACTTCCTGGATACGCAGATCATCAGTGGCAATTACCACCTGGGATGCATTGGATTCACAGGCACTCTCATACACCCGTTGAATCATTGGTTTGCCACCAATATCCAACAGCGGTTTTCCAGGAAGCCTGCTGGAGGCATAACGAGCAGGTATGACAACGCGAAAATCCATACTTCTACTCCATCACTGGCTGTATGCTCTATGCATTTGGAATCTCTTCATCTGGATCGAGGGTTCGTGCCTCATCAACCAACATAACAGGAATATCATCCCGGATAGGAAAGGCCAGTCTATCTGCCTTACAAACCAGTTCCTTGGCATCCTTCAGGTATACCAGGCCACTTTTACATACTGGGCATGCCAAAATATCCAAGAGTTTTTTATCCATTACTTAAACCTTCAATCAGCTTATTCAGTCGATGTTCAAACATATCATGCAACTCTGCTTCCACCTGCACAAACCAGTGGTTAGGTTGGGCGAAACGCCTACATTTTACAGCATCTTTCTCTGTCATCAGCAGGGGTGCGTCATCCATACCTTCAAGGTCTTCCGGTTGGAATTGATAGTGATCAGGAAACCCATGTCGTTCCAGTTTCAATCCGGCCGTTTCCAACTGTTTAAAAAAACGTTCCGGATTACCGATGCCAGCAACGGCATGCACCTTGGATTCCCGTGCAAAATCCTCCAGCCTCATGGCCTTGTCCGGCTGTAACAGGTTAATAACAAAGGTCTGCTTCAGCTGCATTACGTAACGACCGCGCCCTTCAGTCCCGTTGGAAACCACCATGTCAACCTTTTCCAGCCGTTTGACCGTTTCCCGCAGTGGCCCTGCAGGCAGGCAGAAACCATTGCCCAACCCCCGTTCGCCATCGACTACTGCTATTTCAATATTCCTTCTCAGTGCATAGTGCTGCATACCGTCATCTGAGATGATTACATCGCAGTCGATGTACTTCTGCATGGCCAGGGCGGCAATGGCCCGATCCGGTCCTACGCTTACCGGGCACCCGGTGCGAGAAGCAATCAGCACCGGCTCATCTCCAACCGTCCTGGGATCGCTGCCGGGAAGTACCTGTTGTGGCCAGTACTGTGCATTACCGCCATAACCTCGTGAGACAATACCTGGTTTGAAGCCCAATTTTTGCAGATGTAGAGCCAACCAGATGACCAATGGTGTCTTACCGGTACCACCAACGGATATATTTCCCACTACAATAACCGGTACTGACAACCGTTTGCTGCGAAAGATTCCAATACGATAGGCAATGCGCCTCAGCCATACCAAAAAGCAGAACAGCCAGGACAAAGGCAACAGCGCAATGGCTACCCCGTTACGGTCCCACCAGTAAGCATCGATCCGTTTCACTTGTTTTCTACTGGTTGCCTTGCTGCAAAGGTCATATTTACAAAACCTAGCTGGCTGGCAGCATCCATAACCTTGATTACCGCATGGTGCGGAGTGCTGGCATCTGCAGTTATGATCACCGGCAGGTCACGTCGGTCATTGACAGCCTTTTCAATCGCACCCATGAGGGTGGTAATCTCTGTGTTGATCACCTCATTCTGGTTTACATAGAAACGCCCCTTGGCATCTATAGTTATATCCAGAATAGTGTCACTCTTGTCCCGTTCATCCTGAGTGGCAGCCTGGGGCAGCTCCACCTTAATGCGCGACTCCTTGTCAAAGGTGGTGGAAACCATAAAGAAAATCAGCAGCAGAAACACCACGTCAATAAGTGGTGTGAGATTGAGTTCGGGAGACTCTTTACGCCGTGGGCGAAGATTCATTGCTGTTACTCCGTTTCCCTTTCACCCTGCATTACTTCAACCATCTTCAGCGCCTCCTCTTCCATGGCAACCACCAGACGATCAACCTGACCCGAAAAGTAACGGTGAAACATCAGAGATGGTATTGCCACTGACAACCCGGTTGCGGTGGTGATTAGCGCCTCTGAGATACCCCCAGCCAATACTGCCGGATCACCCACTCCCACCAGGGTGATGGCTGAAAATACCTTGATCATTCCAATTACCGTACCCAGCAATCCAAGCAGTGGAGATATGGATGCAATGGTACCCAGGGTATTCAGGTAGCGCTCCAGTTCATGTACCACCTGGCGCCCAACCTCCTCGATAGCCTCTTTCATGATCTCCCGGCTATGCTGTCGATTGATAATACCGGCAGAGAGAATACGTCCTAGTGGTGAACCATCTCTGATGGTGCTTACATTAGTAGCGGTTATCTTTCCTTCACGGTGTAGCTGCCACACCTGAGCCACCAGGTTTTCCGGTATTACACGTGGGCGGCGCAGGGACCACAAACGCTCAATAATAATCGCCATGGCCACTACCGAACACAGAATTATCGGCAGCATGAGCCATCCGCCAGCAATCACCAGTTCATACATCCTAGATTTCCTTTAGTCGAAAGAGGAAGACCCCATATTCCAGGGCATTAATTATCTGCTTATCATACTGTATTCAACCTAGTACTCCAATCAGGTTATTTGTCCTGGATTATTGGCCGATGCCAATAGCGTTGCTGCTGTAACCGAGAGAAAATCGGGTCTGAAATGGTTCCATCTGCTGCCAGGACAATATCAATTGCTCCCAATTCAGCAGTATTCAGTACTGTTGCACCAGTTTCTCTCCAGCGTCTTAGCACATCCGGGTGAGGAAAACCGTAGCGGTTACGATATCCTGCCGAAACAATGGCATAATCTGGCGCTACTTCCTGTGTGAACTCAACTGTAGATGATGATCTGCTGCCATGATGAGGAATCAGTACCAGATCTGACTGTAATTGCTCCCGGCTGGTTGTGATCAGACTCCTTTCAACCTCCTTATGTATATCTCCAGGAATCAGGATGCGTCTCCCTGCAACCTCAACCTGAAGTACGCATGATGAGTTATTTCCCTTCCATAGCTTAGGATCACTTGGATGCAGTAACCTGAAATTGACCCCATCCCAGTCCCAGCTCATACCAGCCCTGCAGAGTTCACTCTTAGCCCTAACCCGTCTTGGTTCACCACTTAGAATCGCATCTATCCCCACTTGATCCAGCACACCGGTCAAACCACCCTGATGATCCATATCTCCATTACTCAGAATGAGTAGATCCACCTGGCTAATACCAGCGTGACGCAACCATGGCAAAACCACGGCTGACCCTGCGTTGAAACTTTCCGAAAATTTTGGCCCAAGATCATACAACAGGGTATGTCTATGAGTGCGAATCGCCACTGCCAAGCCCTGCCCCACATCCAGTACCGAAACTCTCGCAACTCCAGGAGCTGGGAAATCTGGGCGCATGGCAAATAATGGCGCAAAAAACAACATCCCCAACCAGCGTGCTGGAATAGCAGGAGGTGACAACAGAAGTACTACTCCCAGGAATGCTGGCAACCATACCCATATGGGCAAATCAGAACCGAACCAGCTACTGAAAGGCAACTCATGTATATAACCAAGACCATCCATTCCTGTAATCAATAACCTAGCGGTAAACTCCAGCAATGGAACACCTAATGGTTCATACAGATACAACAGCGGGATAGATAACATACACAATGGAACTAAAATAAAGCTGAACAGTGGTACCGCCAGTAGATTAACCAGTGGAGCCAAAGGTGACACCTGCAGACTCAGGCTCAACAGTACCGGAGCCAGGGCCAGGGCAACCAACCACTGTACTCTGCCCCACTGCTTGATCCAGATTATTTTACCGATACGACCGGCAAACCCGTACAGAATTGCAGCCACCGCAACGAAAGAGAGCCAGAAACCTGCAGACAACACCACCAGGGGATCCAAGATCACCACCAACAACAAGGCCATGGCAAGTGTCCTAAAGGGTCGGGATGGACGCCGCAGCAGAAAACCCAGACTGAACACCATGAGCATAATGAGTGCACGCTGGGTGGGAATGGCAAATCCTGCCATGGCTGCGTATACGGTGGCCGCTACCATGGCAGCAATAACAGCAGCATGTGGCGCTGGAAATATCAGAGTTAAGGTTTCAGAGCTGGCCCAGAGTCTGCGCATCAGAAAAAAGGCCAGTCCTGACATAATGCCTATATGCAGACCAGATATAGCGACGAGGTGATTGGTACCGGTTGCAGCAAACAGCTGCCAATGCTCTGGTTTGATTCCGGCACGATCACCAATTACCAGGGCATTTACCAGAGCAGCCCCATCCGCATCAGATACCAGAGCATTTATCTTCTCTCGAATTTCCTGCCGCCAACGCTGGATGCCACCACTCCATCCTATCTGCCCCAGAACCCGGTTTTCTTCACTGGTTCGCACATATCCTGTTGCTCGGACACCCTGTTGGAACAACCACCCCTCATAATCGAACCCGCCAGGATTTATAAAGCCATGTGGCTGTTTGAGGCGCACCACCAAACCCCATCTTTCACCAGCTATAATCCTTGGCGCATTACGGTACCATCCCAATCTGACACGACCTGGTGATGCATGCTCCACACCATCTAGAAGCAGTTTTTCCACCTGAAACAGAAATCTGGTTCGTTCCTTTGTTTCCTCAGGCAGTGATACAACCACTCCTTCAAGATACAGATCTCTACCTTCTAACTCGGGTGAAAGACCATGAGACAACATCAGCTGCGCATGCAACAACGCCCAAAGAAAACCCATGAACGACGCCAATACCATGCGCAAACGCGGTACAAAATAAAATAGAGCAAGCAGAAGGGGCAGAATAATCACCCACCAGACCGAAGGCAGCTGCGCCTGCCATTGCACGGCTAGCACACCTACCACGAATAGTAACGTCCCTGTAACCATTCCTAAACCTTTTCACGCCATAATCAACCAGTCAATATCTGCTATCAAGCAATAGTCACTGTTGATATTTTTGTAGTCAAACTATCTCTTACATGCTTGAATTGAACATGAGAACAACAATAATAATATGAAAGAGCTATACACCGCTTCTGGATAATTAATGCCCAAACATATTATCAAGCGTTTTACGCCCGACCACGAAACTATTCGTACTCACAAGCATCTGCGTATGTTTGGCGATCTCCTACACGATCCTAATCTCTGGCACATGAACCGCCGTTCAGTATCAGGGGCCTTTGCAGTTGGGCTATTCTGGTGCTTTGTGCCCATGCCATTCCAGATGGTAGCTGCAGCATTCACAGCCATAATTGTCCGGGTCAATCTGCCCATTTCCGTGGCTCTGGTGTGGATCAGCAACCCCATAACCATGCCACCCATGTTCTATGCCACTTACCTGGTGGGAACCTGGTTACTGGGAGAACCGGCCCAGAACAATGAATTTGAGATATCGGTTGAGTGGATGACCAACAGCCTGGGTGAGATCTGGCAACCACTATATCTGGGAAGCCTGTTGTGTGGGGTCATAGCATCCATCCTTGGTTATGCCCTTATGCGCGGATTCTGGCGCTGGCATATTGTTTCAAACCTGCGTAAGCGCAGGGAACGCTGGAAAATGAAACACAACAAACCCTAGCCGCTGAATACACCATCCTCAAGATGCAGCACCCGGTCCATTCTGCCTGCCAGATCTGGATCATGAGTAACGACAACGAAGCTGGTGCCCTGTTCCCGATTCAGTTCCAGCATCAGTTCGTATACCTGCTCTGCCGTATGCCGGTCCAGATTCCCGGTGGGTTCATCGGCGAAAACACATCTGGGATTATTAATCAGGGCTCGGGCAATTGCCGCTCGCTGTCTCTCGCCACCGGACAACTCCCCCGGCTTATGCATGACCCTGGCCTTCAATCCGACCCGCTCTAAAATCTCCTGAGCCTGCTGGCTGGCACGATCCACACTTACACCTCCGATCAGCAGAGGCATGGCCACATTTTCCAGAGCACTGAACTCAGGCAGAAGATGATGGAACTGGTAGATAAAGCCCATGGTGCTGTTACGCACGCGCCCACGTTCGGCTTCACCCATCTGCGCCAGGTTTTTTCCCGACAGAATAATCTCCCCGCTTGTGGGCAGATCAAGTCCTCCCAGGCAGTGCAGCAGGGTGCTCTTGCCAGAGCCCGAACTACCCACAACAGCTATACGTTCACCAGCCTCTATATCCAGATCTATTCCTTTTAGTACCTCTACCCGGGAGGCACCGTCATCAAAGGTACGGGTCAGGCCGCGGCTCTGCAGGACAGTAGCATCACTCATAACGCAGGGCCTCGGCCGGTTGTACCCTGGATGCCTTCCAGGCTGGGTAGATAGTAGCAAGCAGGGTTATGACAAAAGCAGTAAGGCTGACCATAGTCACATCACTAAGGTGCATATCTGAAGGCAGTTCACTGATGTAGTAGATATTGGGATCCAGAAAATCAACCCGGAACAACTTTTCTATCTGCTTCACTATGACTTCAAGATTGAGTGAAAGGGCTACACCACCAATAATCCCCAGTATGGTACCCACAAAACCGATGGCAGCGCCCTGAACAATAAACACTGTCATGATACTCTTTGGCGATGCCCCCAGGGTGCGCAGAATTGCAATATCACTCTGCTTGTCGGTAACCACCATAACCAGGGTGGAAACAATATTGAAAGCGGCCACCGCTACGATCAGAAACAGGATCAACCCCATCATTCTCTTCTCTGTACGCAGGGCGCGAAAGAAGTTGCGGTGTTGCAGAGTCCAGTCGGTCACGCGATATATGCCAGGCAACTGGCTAGCAAGTTCATGTGACACCTGTGGTGCCAGATAGAGATCATCCAGTTTGAGCCGGACACCGGTAACAGCATCACCTATGCGTAGCAGTTTCGCCGCATCCTGCATATGTACCAAACCCACCCCGCGGTCATACTCGCCCATGCCTACCTCAAAGATACCGACCACAGTAAAAGTTTTTAGGCGAGGTAAGGCGCCGGCAACAGTTATGCTGAACTTGGGCGTAACCACTGTCACCTTCTCCCCCACCACAACATTGAGAAGTGCTGCCAGCTCCCTGCCAAGAATGATTCTGAACTTTCCTGGTTCCAGCAGAGACAGGTCACCTGCCCGCATATGCTCACCAACATCGGAGACCTTGGGTTCATGCCCGGCAAGTATGCCTCTCAACATGGCACCATTGACCTTTTGCCCGTTAATCATCATGGCCTGGGCCTCCACGAACGGGGCTTGCCCAACTACCCGCTCATGGCCCTTGGAGAGTTCCATTACTTTCTGCCAATCTGCCAGTTCCCCATCCATGCCGATGATTGAAGCATGGGATGTCATTCCCAGAATCCGCTCCCGCACCTCCTTGTGGAAACCGTTCATTACCGACATTACCGTGATCAGTGCAACAACTCCCAGCATAATACCCAGCATGGAGCTAACTGATATAAAGGAGATGAAGTGGTTGCGACGCTTGGCACGGGTATAGCGCAACCCAATAAACAGTTCTAGTGGAGTAAACATAGAACGCATTAAAACACATAGTTCGCAGATCTACATCCAGATGGTATATTGGTTAGGGAGCCTCTGATCAATTCGCTGATAAGCCGAGTTTGTGTTCAAATGGCGATGATCGCAAGGCGTGGTGCGCAGGCCGCATGCCATAGCTATACGGCAAGCGCCACAACACAGCGAGCGCGCCATT
>JANQEV010000048.1 GCA_028278145.1 Chromatiales bacterium
TAACGTTTTAGCTAAGGGGCGCTGCTTTGCGGCGTCCCTGGCTTAAGCGACTTGTTATGTGTTGTTTACCCAATAAATACAAAAGAGTAACGTCTAAAAACGGTAGAACAGTTGCAGTTAACAAAAACATGTAAAAGTTGTAACTACCAATTGCTGCAAATATATTGCTAACTATCGCACCAAGATACCAAGCACCTATAGTGTAGATACAACTTGTAACTACTATAATTATGAATCCAGCAATATTACCGCGCAAAAGAAGTATAAATGCTACTAAATCTACTAAATACAATGGAACTCTTAAATATTCGAAAGATGGTATTAAATCCCCATCAATAATTGCTAGATACAATCCTGAACCATAGGCCAATGCAGCAACAATATTACCGATAAGAAACAGTACAACAGTTGTTTTAAACCAGACACCTAGTTTCTTATTATCAGAATTTTCCATTTATTCTTCTTTCTTCATTTAAACACATAACGTTGTAGTTAAAGGGCGCCGCATATTATGCGGCGTCCATTTTTGAACGCCTTGTTATGTGAATTCTTCATGAAATATTTTTTAAGTAATTATCATATGTTGCTTTTGTGAAATTAAGTATGAAAATTACAGTCATAATCAATAATGGAAATGCTGTAAGCATTGTTCCAATTCCTGCAATTATCAGTGAATCATATAAAAAAGCACTGAGATCTATCCCTGATACATAGCAATCTTTTGCTCCAACCCACGAGAATACTTTGCAGGAAGGAGATAGATACATAATTAATTCTGTCAACAACAAGAGAGCCCATGGACTGAGCATAATTAGATACCAGATAAAACTAACTTTCCTTGGTTTGTACACATTAATTCACATAACGTTTTAGGTAAGGGGCGGCTGGCGAAGCCAGACGTCCCGCGCAGGGCCGTAGGCCCGGAGTAAGCTTGACCGACTTGTTAAGTTTTTTCTGATTCGACAATATCTGAGCATAACTCCACACATTCATCACAAATAAACGCTTGCTCGCCAGCAATCATTTTATTTATTTCATGATTTCCTTTACCGCAAAATGAACAGAACATATCACTCCCGTAATTTTCATCTTCTTCATCATAGTGATCTCCATTAACTGAAGATGTTTCACTAATAATTTCCTTTGAAGTGATTGTTATTTCGTCCCCTACTTCTATTTTTTGCGTTTCCCAAACAACAGGATCGCTCGATTCTGGTGAGGAGCTTAAAAATGCAGTTATATTAATTACAGGGCTTTCATAGCCTACTAACTTAGCTATAGCCACCTCTAGCTGATCATGTTCATCAACTTTAGCTGTACAAACCACTTCTCCATTACTTTTTATTTCATACTGAATCATGGCCAGGTTTTTTATAAACTTAACGTTTTAGAGCAGCCGAGCGCGCTTTTTGCGCGTCGGATGGCTTGGCTTGTTAGCGCTTTCATCTTTTAGCTGATCGTACATCGCTATAATTTCAGCATATTTCTTATCTGGATCTTCCAATGAACCGAGGTCTTTTATCTTTGTACGGTATTTCCTATGACCAGCGAGTATTAGAATTTGTGCTGATGAACCCAATAACAAAAAAAGCCCAAATAAAGATAGTAATGATCTGACAGCAAAGTCTGTACTCTCCTTGCCAATGTACATGCAAATCAGTGACGCAAAGAACAGAGCACAGTACTTAAATAAATCTCTCTTCTTTTTCTCCTTTATCAGCCTTTGCTCTTGATTAGCTAAATCAATTGATTTCAGCCTCTCCAACGCTAGCATTCCTTTAACAAACACGTCTTTTTCACTACCAGATAGTGTTTCCGCTACTTCTTTCCAGTTCTCCATGTGACTTCTTCTCTTTGCGCTAACAGTTAATTATTGCGCATGCGCGAATATCGAAATACTCATCATGCACCAATATTGTGATATGCCGCGATAATCGCAGCAATCAGCTGGGTATTTCGTCTTTGAGTATGAGTGCCATATGCCCATTTTATTACAGGGTCTCTGGACTGGCGTGGTTTGGTTTGGTATTTGGCGCACTTGATATCCCTTTCTGCCTTTGGTGATTGCTCCTGCACATGTTCTACGGTGTTATTAGTAGATAACAGCCGCCTGATGGTTATTAACTCCTATAACCATATATATTTCAAGTGGTAATCATGTGGTTAGTTTTATTTGAAAAGGGGCTGGCCTGGCGTTGTTTTTTCAAGTGTAGATACGATTCGCAACTGAACTAGATCGCCTGCCTGGCCTCAACACCACTATCCTGGATCATGGAGTCCAGGGTTTGGGGAGGAGAGTAGTAGAAGCCCTGGGCATAATCACACTGGCACTTTTGAAGCAGTTTGCTCTGTTCCTTGTTCTCTACCCCTTCCGCTACAACTGTGAGTCCGAAGTTATGTGCCAGATCTATGATGCTGCGTACCAGTGTCAGACTTTCCTGGTCAGTAAGAATATCCGCGATAAAACTGCGATCAATCTTCAGGCAGTCAATAGGTAACTGCTTCAGATAGGCCAGGGATGAGTAACCGGTACCGAAGTCATCCAGGGTAATGCTTATGCCGCTGCAATGGATCTTGTCCAGGGTGTCCCGACTGGTCTGGTCTTCCCGTTCAATGAACAGGCTTTCGGTTATTTCCAGTTCCAGGGCATCCAGCTCTATGCTGTAACGATTCAGGGTGTCAGTCACCTTGCTGGCACAGTCTGCATCCTGAAAAACTCGGGCGGAACAGTTCATGGCCACTTTTTTCAGGGTGGGGAAATTCTGTTTCAGAATTGGCATATCTATACAAACTGTTTTGAGTACGAATTCACCAATGGAGACTATCTGACCTGTCTGCTCTGCAACCGGAATAAAGTGGTCAGGGGCTGTCAGCCCTTTAGTGGGATGTTGCCATCGCACCAGTGCCTCCATTTTTACCACATCGCCTGCCTGCATGCTGATCATAGGTTGATAGAAGATCACAAACTCCTGTTTGCTGATTGCCTGGCGCAGGTCATGTTCAATCTGGCGCCGTTGTTCTATCTGCTTGTTCATGGCCGGGGTGAAGAACTGGATATTGTTGCGACCCAGTTCCTTGGCCCGATACATGGCCGTGTCGGCATGATTGATCAGTTCATCTGAATTGAGACCATCATCCGGATAGATGGCAACACCCATGCTGCATGACAGGGTCAGTGATGTACCGGCCAGTTTTACCTCTTCACCAACTTTTTCCTTAATGGTGCGGGTAACATGTTCGGGGCCATAAATGCCGTTCACACCATTGAGCAAAATAATAAATTCATCGCCTCCAAACCTGGCAACAGTGTCCTCACTACGGATACACCGGCTGAGCCGGTCGGAGAATATCCGTAATAATCTATCTCCCTCGGCATGGCCCAACTGGTCATTGATCAATTTGAAGTTATCGAAATCAATAAATATTACAGCCAGTTGATTCTTGTAGCGGTCGGCGCGCAGCATGGACTGGGACAGGCGATCCAGGAGCAGGGTTCTGTTGGCAAGGCCGGTTAGGGCATCGGTACTGGCCTGACGGGTGATGATCTCCTCGTTAACATGGCGGATAAGTTCACTGGCAGCACGACTGGTGACCGAATCCATTATCAGCCTGGCCTTGTCACTATCCTGGAACTGGTCATGCTTCAACACCGCCAGGTGCCCTATCGAGTTGCCACTGCTGTCATACATGGGGGTACCGATGTATGAGTGCAGATCCATATCAACCAGGTCCTGATCCTCTGGAAACAGCTCCTGTGCATTTCCGTTATACAGTTGTGGGCCATCCTTGATCACTATTTCACAGGGAGTTTTTTCCACTGGATAGGTTATGTTGTCGATCTTTTTTTTCTCCAGGTATGCAGTCAGTGTATGTAGCAGCTTCCTATCATCTGACAGGCGGCAGATTATGGCAAAGTCGGCATCCAGAGAGTGTGACAGGAATTCCCCCAGCGTACTGAAGTAGTCTGTGCCTTGCAGGCCTGATACATCCTTGGCTATGGTTTGTAGCAATGCCATTACCTCTTTGCGGGAGTTTGACTCCCGGACCAAGACCTCATTTGTGCGACTCAATTCCCGGGTTTTTTCTTCCACCTCATCAAGCAGATGTGCTTCGTGTTCACTAATGGTGCTGGCCATATCGACCATGGTGTTGGCAAGTTCTCCTACCTCATCTTTGCGGCAGTAAGCGTCACTGTTTCTAAGCATGGCGATAGATTTAAACTGACCCTTGCCCATCTCTCTGGAAAACAGTCTGAAGGTGCCAAGGGGTTCCAGCACCTGTACTTTGAGTACAAAGAATAGAATCAACAGTTCGGCTATCAGCGATACCAGGCCAACCATGGATACGATGTAGGCCGTATCCATCGCGGTTGATGAGAGCAGGTCGTTGGGATAAACGGTGACAAAATACCAGCCTGGGCCGTCGATCTTGGTTACCGCTAGTAGTGCGTCGATATATGAAGCCTCGAGAATAATACTCTTTTGGTCAAATTCACCGCTGCTGCTAATGATCTGATTCACCATGCTAATGATCGCCTGGTCTTTGGTTTCTACAGCATTGAGAATGCCGCGGTATTCCCGTAACTGCTTAACCAGGTCGGGGTGTGCAATGATCCGTCCGTCTTTGCGGAAGATGAAATTATGGGTGCCGGCAAGTTTGTCATTGAACACACGTTCAAACAGGGTGTTGAGCAGAATGTCGTGACCTACATTGATCAGGTGCTTGCCATCCAGGTCCACCGGTGTTGCCAGAGAGACCATCCACTCATCAGCAGTCTGGTCATAATACAATCCGGTCCATGCCTGACTGCGCTTGGGGTTGTTTCTGGTATTGGCGATGTAGACCCACTCTTCGGTATTTACATCCAGATCAGATTGGGCATGATCTCCCCAGGGTACTCCTGGCCAGTACACCAGGTTTACATTCTCAGGCATGGAGACATACAGGTTGGCATAATCCATAGTCCATGCATCGCCATAGCGATCGATCAGCTCGTAAGTGAGCTGTAGTTTGTTGTAGAACACTGGATTGTTTGGGGTGTCGTGGCCGATAAAGCCACTGATATGTTTACTGATGGTTCCATCATCCCTGGCGGTACCATTAAACGCATCCGGGTGTATGCGTCGTCCTCCATCTTCCTGCAGCACAAATAGCTTATCGAAACTCTCAGGAACCGGTAGTTGTTTGCGTTGCGGCCACTGTTGCAGAAACTCCTTACTGAACTGTCGGTGATTGCGCTCAGCATTCAGAAAAATAATGCTCTCCTTCTGGCCTCGCTCCGAGATGTATTTTCTTAGGCTGTCTCTGACCTGCTCATTAAGTATGGCGAAGATATGAAAGTAACTGATGAGTGCGGCGATAGTGATTACTGCTGTGAGTCTGATACTCATCTGCAGCAGTGTTTTGCGTGCCAAGGGAGAATTTCTGAACTTGGCAAAAAGTGATGACTGGGAACTATTCAAATGCAAAATTCCCCTTGGCAATTCTGATTATAATGTTAAGGGCTACTTCTGGAATTGTAGTAGATGTGTGCTGGTAGTTATGGCGTAGTTGTTTTTTTTTATTGTTGTACCAACAAAGAAATACCAAGTAAGAAATAGAAGACGGTGAAGGTGTAATAGTTATTGGTTATAGAATGCATGCAGCCAATCATAAATCACAAAGAGATGGTCAGCTGGAAACTGTCATCCCGGTGTTGGCCGGGATGACTTTTGTGATTAACTCCGTTGCCTGGAGTTAGGCCCGGGCAGAGATCCCCAGGTTGTTCCAGAGTGACAGGATGAGATCAGCCTGGTTCATGGTGTAGAAGTGTAACCCGGGCGCGCCATTATCCAGCAGACGCTGGCACATGTTGGTGACCACATCCAGGCCGAAGGCGCGGATGCTGTCCAGGTCATCTCCAAACTCTTCCAGACGTTTGCGTAACCAGCGTGGTATCTCGGCGCCGCAGGCGTCGGAGAACCGTGCCAGTTGCTGATAGTTGTTGATGGGCATAATCCCCGGGACTATAGGGATGTTGATACCCATCTTTTCACAGCTGTCTATAAAGTCGAAGTAGGAGTCGGCATTGTAGAAATACTGGGTGATGGCTGCGTTGGCCCCAGCATCCACCTTGCGCTTGAAGTTCTCCAGGTCAATGCCGGCGGTCTGGGCCTGGGGGTGATACTCCGGATAGGCTGCTACCTCCAGATGGAAGTGATCACCGGTCTCGGCCCGGATGAACTCCACCAGCTCATTGGCGTAGGGGAAGTCCCCGGTATCGCCCATACCGGATGGCATGTCGCCACGCAGTGCCACCAGGCGGTGTATGCCCTGATCCCGGTAGTGGTGCAGTAGTTCCAGGATCTCCTCCTTGTGCAGGCCGATGCAGGAGAGATGAGGCGCGGTCTCAATACCTTCACTACGCAGCCAGTCCACGGTCTCCAGGGTGCGATCGCGGGTGGAGCCGCCGGCACCATAGGTCACCGAAAAGTAGAGTGGGCCCACCTCGTTCAAGCGGCGCACCGTGGGTTTCAGTTTTTCCATGCCCGCGTCGGTCTTGGGCGGGAACAGTTCGAAGCTGAAGGTAGGTTTGAATGCTTGTTGTGATTTCATAGGCGTCTAATAGTTGTGGGGTGTGGTTCTGGGCCAGAGTCAAATAAGATTAATTTCACCTTAGTGAAACTTTTGCCTTCAGCATCATAGCTGAATGGCAATGGTATCTTTGTTGACTCCAACCCCTGATTTACACCCTTGTTGTTATCAGTAGCGGTAATGTTCAGGCTTATATGGGCCTTCTACCGGTACGCCGATGTAGTCGGCCTGATCCTGGCGCAGGCTGGTGAGGCTGGCGCCGATCTTCTGCAGGTGCAGACGCGCTACCTCCTCATCCAGCTTCTTAGGCAGAGTATAGACATCATTGCCATACTGGCCCTCGGCACTGTTCCAGATCTCCATCTGGGCCAGGGTCTGGTTGGTGAAGCTGTTGGACATCACAAAGCTGGGGTGTCCGGTGGCGCAACCCAGGTTTACCAGGCGCCCCTCGGCCAGCAGGATGATACGCTTGCCGTCCGGGAAGATGATGTGATCCACCTGGGGTTTGATGTTCTCCCACTGGTAATCCTTGAGGCTGGCCACATCGATCTCGTTGTCGAAGTGACCGATATTGCTGACGATGGCCTGGTCTTTCATGGCTGCCATGTGGTCATGGGTGATGACATGGAAGTTGCCGGTGGTGGTAACGAAGATATCACCATCCTTGCAGGCCTCATCCATGTTGACCACGCGGAACCCTTCCATCGCCGCCTGCAGGGCGCAGATGGGATCGATCTCGGTGACCCATACGGTGGCACCAAGACCTTTCAGGGATTGGGCGCAGCCTTTGCCTACATCTCCGTAACCAAGTACCACGGCAACCTTGCCGGCGATCATTACGTCGGTGGCACGCTTGATGCCGTCCACCAGCGACTCGCGGCAGCCATACAGGTTGTCGAACTTGGACTTGGTGACCGAGTCGTTGACGTTGATGGCAGGGAAGGGCAGATCCCCTGACGCTGCCATCTGATACAGACGGTGTACACCAGTGGTGGTCTCCTCGGTGACACCACGGATGTTTTGCAGGTGGTTAGAGTACCAGCTTGGTTGCTCGGCCAGACGTGCCTTGATGGCGGCGTAGAGTACCTCTTCTTCCTCACTGGTGGGATTGTCCAGCACACTGATGTCTTTCTCGGCCTTGGAGCCGAGGATAAGCAGCAGGGTGGCATCGCCACCGTCGTCCAGGATCATGTTGGGGGAACCACCGTCACCCCAGTCCATGATGTTGTGGGTATAGCTCCAGTACTCTTCCAGGGTCTCGCCCTTGTAGGCAAATACCGGGATGCTCTGCGCAGCGATGGCTGCAGCAGCATGGTCCTGGGTGGAAAAGATGTTACAGGAGGCCCAGCGGACCTCGGCACCCAGTTTGACCAGGGTCTCGATCAGTACTGCGGTCTGGATGGTCATGTGCAGGCTGCCGGCAATGCGGGCGCCCTTGAGGGGTTTCTCAGTGCCGTACTTCTCCTGCAGGGCCATCAGGCCCGGCATTTCGGTCTCGGCAATTGCTATCTCTTTGCGTCCCCACTCGGCCAGCGAGAGGTCTGCTACCTTGAAGTCGGTAAATGATTGGTCGACTACAGCGTTCATGGTCTGTTCTCCAGGAAAGCCAAGCGCCGTTTTGAAAAAAATGCCTCCCCAAGCCTGGCAGAAACCGTGGTTCCTGTTGCAACGCTTCTTGGGGAGGGTTTAGTTATCTAGTTCAGTTCAATCTGTACCTGTGGTTGGATTATAAGCTAGATTATCGGCCGGCTGCATCTCTCAGGATATCCGCCTTGTCGGTGCGCTCCCAGCTGAAGCTGTCTTCATCACGACCAAAGTGCCCATAAGAGGCGGTTTGCTGATAGATGGGTCGCAGCAGGTCCAGCATGGTGATCAGGCCCTTGGGACGCAGATCAAAATGCTCGCGAATCAGTTTTACCAACTCAGCGTCATCCAGCTTGCCGGTTCCGAAGGTGTCCACGCTGATGGAGGTAGGCTCGGCCACACCAATGGCGTAGGAGACCTGGATCTCGCAACGTTCGGCCAGACCGGCAGCTACGATGTTCTTGGCCACGTAGCGACTGGCGTATGCAGCGGAACGGTCCACCTTGGATGGGTCCTTGCCGGAGAAGGCGCCACCACCATGACGGGCCATGCCGCCATAGGTGTCCACGATGATCTTGCGTCCGGTGAGTCCGCAGTCACCAACCGGGCCACCAATCACGAAACGTCCGGTGGGGTTGATATGGATCTTGTCTGCTGGACATTGGTCCAGCCACTCAGCCGGTATCACAGGTTTGATGATCTCATCCATCACCGCCTCATGCAGGGCCTGCTCTGAGATATCAGGATCGTGCTGGGTGGAGAGCACCACGGCATTTATTCCCACTGGTTTATGATCCTCATAGTGGAATGAGAGCTGGCTCTTGGCGTCCGGGCGCAGCCAGGGCAGGGCACCGCTCTTACGTACTTCGGCCTGACGCTTCACCAGACGATGGGCGTAGGTTATGGGGGCTGGCATCAGAACATCGGTCTCGTTACAGGCATAGCCAAACATCAGGCCCTGATCTCCGGCGCCCTGTTCATGGTCGCTGGTCTCATTCACACCCATGGCGATGTCGACAGACTGTTTGCCTATGGCAGAAATAACGGCACAGGTGTTGGCGTCAAAGCCCACATCGCAGTGGTTGTAGCCGATATCGTCCACCACCTTGCGTACCAGTTCCTCGGTATCTACCCAGGCGTTGGTGGTAATTTCACCTGCTAAAATGACCATGCCGGTTTTCACCATGGTTTCGCAGGCCACGCGGGAGCGCGGATCCTCTGCAAGAAGGGCATCCACAATTGCGTCCGAGATCTGGTCTGCAACCTTGTCTGGATGGCCTTCGGAAACTGATTCTGAGGTAAAGATAAAGTCGTTTGGCATAGTCCTGTTTTAATCCATCTGTAATTAAGGCCACATAATTAATGTGGCAAATCAGAGCCGATCCATCGGGTGCGGCCCAAGTATAAACGCGAGATTATACTACCCAAGAAGATACTTTGCCTAGGTTGTGACAGATTTCATTCTGGTATGGATGTTTAGGTTTTTGCCATGCGAGGTTAACATAACCCCTTCCAGCACTATTAAGCAGAGGATTAAACCATGGTATCTCTGGAAACACCCGTATGTGATTTTGGCCTTGCGGCACCGGATTTCAATCTGCCTGGCGTGGATGGGCGCAACTGGACTCTGGGGGAGTGTGCTGGTGACAATGGGCTGCTGATAATGTTTATTTGTAACCACTGTCCCTATGTGCAGGCGATTCGGGACCGTATCGTACGCGATACTAACGAGCTCAAGGCCATGGGCATCAATAGCGTGGCCATAATGTCCAATGATCCCACAGAGTATCCGGAAGACTCTTTTGAGAATATGCAGCAGGTGGCGCGTGAATACGGTTTCAACTTTCCCTATCTGCTGGATGCCACCCAGGAAGTGGCCAAGGCCTATGGTGCTGTCTGTACCCCAGATTTCTTCGGTTATAACGGTGATTTGGAGCTGCAGTACCGCGGGCGACTGGATGAATCCAGGAAGGATGCGGCTGATCCGGATGTGCGGCGGGACCTGTTTGAGGCCATGAAACAGGTGGCTGAAACCGGTGCTGGTCCCAAAGATCAGGTTCCAAGTATGGGTTGTTCCATAAAATGGCGGGATTAAAGGAATCTCTGATCAATTAATGGTGCTTGAGACACTTGCCAATATTAATTAACGTATTATTTCTAAAGATAACTTTGCTAATCCCACCCTAGTCGAATCAGCTCAAGTGATGTGAGTTCTTGCTGTCTTAAAGAAAACTTCTGCTAAGCCGCTATTAATAGCAATTGCAGGGATTTTTCATGCCCTCTCCCCCCCATTGAGGAAATGATGAGGACGAATCGACAGGACCACTCATTTTTAGTCAGTTTTATCCGGCTTTTCCTGCCGTTAGCGCTGCTTTTTGGGCTGGTTATTTTCCTGGGGTATTGGTATTCAACGAAAACCGCTCTGACCATCATCAAGGAGCAGGAAAAGAGTACGGTGCGTGTCTACGCAGAACACCTGCATTGGGATGTTTCTTCGGTTCTGTCTGATCTGGAATTTCTGACTACCCAGAGCGACCTGAAGGCCTATCTAAGTGGCAATCTCAGCAAGGCTGCTGAATTGGAAAAGACTTATCTTTCCCTGTCAAAGGCGAAGGGGATTTATGATCAGGTTCGGTTTCTGGATCATACAGGGATGGAGCGGATACGTGTGAATTATAACAATGGAAATCCGGTCATCGTTCCCCAAGCTAAGCTGCAAAACAAGGCGGGCCGTTACTACTTTGATGACTCGTTTTCGCTCAAGCGTGGAGAGATATTTGTATCACCGCTGGACCTGAATATGGAAAATGGTGAGATTGAACGGCCTCTCAAGCCCATGCTCAGGTTTGGCGCTCCTGTTTTTGATATCAATAGCAATAAACAGGGAATTGTCCTGCTGAATTATCTCGCATCTTCCATGCTTAACAGTATCGAGCATTTGGCGCCTCAGGCATTGGGTAATGCGATGCTGCTAAACGCCGATGGTTACTGGCTCCGTGCGAAACATATCGCTGATGAATGGGGATTTATGTACCCGGACAAGAAGCAGCTCAGGTTTCAGGAGCGTTTTCCGGCCGAATGGAAGGTAATTACCGCGATAGAGAGAGGCCAGATTCTGACCGACAATGGTCTTGTGACATTTTCGATTGTTAAGCCTATGGCGAGATCTCGACACCCCGCCACCAATCATGAAAAGTACTACCCGCCTTCTACCAACGTGCGGGACAGCGAACAATATCATTGGAGAGCCGTTTCACTGGTTACACCGAAAGTGCTGGCTGAGCAAAGCAAAACAGAGCGTGTCACACTGACATCAATCTTTGTGGCAATTCTCGTGGTTTTAGCAGTATTTTCTGCGCTCACGGTACGCAGTCGAGTGGCGCGCAATGAGGCCGAGGTAGCGCTGCAGGATAAGAATGAGGTCCTCTCTTCTGAAGTGAACAGGCGTAAGCGCACAGCCAGTGAGGAGCAGGCACTAAGTACCTTACTATTTCTGGCCCTGGAGCCCACCAATCTCAAGGAGTTTCTGCGACAGAGCATTGATGCACTGCTGAATTCTGTGAACTGGATCAATCTGTTACCCAGGGGAGGGATTTTCCTGACTGAAGAGAAGGGGGCAGGGCAAGTGCTGGAGATGGTGGCTAATCACAATCTGGATCCAAGACTTGATACATTGTGTAGCCATGTACCATACGGAACCTGTCTCTGTGGTCGTGCTGCAGCCAGTGGTGAGGTGCAGTTTGCAGACTGCGTGGATGAACGGCATGAAATCAGCTTTGATGGTATGCCTAGCCATGGTCATTACAATATTCCAATCACCTATGAAGATAACGTGATTGGTGTGGTGGTGATCTATCTCCCACATGGGTACAAGAGGAGTGAAGATGATATTGCCTTTCTGGAACGCTCTGCTGACGTATTGAGTTTGGGAATTATTCGTCGCTACGCCGCTGAGTTTCTGGAAGTGGAGAAAAATCGGGTTGAGGAAGCATACGAACAGCTCCGGCTCTCTCAGGAATCACTGAACAGGTTCAAAACAACACTGGATCAGACCATCGACTGTATCTTCATGTTTGATCCAGAAACATTGAAGTTTTTCTATCTAAACCAGGGTGCCATCAACCAGGTTGGTTACAGTAGGGAAGAGTTGATGGAAATGACGCCACTGGATATTAAGCCTGAGTATACCGAGGACAGCTTCCGGGAGATGATCGCGCCCATGCTGAACGGTAGTGAGATCTCGGCCACTTTTGAGACAGTGCACAGACACAAGGATGGCACCATCATTCCGGTGGATATTTTCCTGCAATATGTTGCACCAACGGGGGAGCAACCTCGCTTTGTGGCCATCGTACGTGATATAGCGGAAAAAAAGACTCAGGAGGCACAACTTCGGCATCTGCAGAAGATGGAGTCCATTGGGCAGTTGGCAGCCGGTATAGCCCATGAAATCAATACGC
The DNA here is from genome assembly GCA_028278145.1 of Chromatiales bacterium. Taxonomy (GTDB): domain Bacteria; phylum Pseudomonadota; class Gammaproteobacteria; order Chromatiales; family Chromatiaceae; genus JAAGZL01. Next base: position 12,618 of record JANQEV010000048.1, read on the forward strand.
CTGCGCAGTACGTGGCAGATAATACCCGTTTTCTTAAGGAGTCTTTCGATGAACTGGAAGGGGTGGTGGATATCTATGGAAGGCTCCTCGAGGCTGCCCGTAATGGAGAAGCACTGGATGAGTTGATTGCTGAGGTAGATAGTGCTGTAGAGAAGGCCGATCTTGGGTATATCGCAGAAGAGACGCCCAAGGCGGTGGAAGAAGCATTGGATGGATTGCAGAAAATAGCCATCATTGTCAGTGCCATGAAGGAGTTCTCCCATCCTGGCACGGAAAATAAAGAGCCGGTTGATATCAACAGCTTGATTGAAAATATAATCCTGGTGTCCAGGAATGAATGGAAATATGTGGCGGATATTGAAAAGGATCTGGATGCCACACTGCCTCTAGTCCCGGGAATACGCGATAAGCTGAGTCAGGCATTTCTGAATCTGATCGTAAACGCCGCACACGCCATTGAGGAACAGGAGAAGATTGAATCCAGTGAGATGGGGGTTATCCGGGTCTCAACCCGAGAGGTTGGGGAAAATATAGAGGTGCGGATCAGTGATACAGGTCCAGGTGTGCCGGAAGCGATACAGAAGCGGATATTTGATCCCTTTTTTACTACTAAGGATGTAGGTAAGGGGACGGGGCAAGGCCTGGCCATTGCGTACTCAGCGATCGTAGACAAACACAAAGGTAGTCTTACCCTCGAGCAGAAAGAGGGAGGAGGCGCCACCTTTATAATCAGCTTGCCTAAAAATTAGGGTTAACAGGCTCTTAAAACCCAGGAAAACAAGTCTGGACCCAAATATCAAATACTGAGTAAGGGGTATTCCATAAATCATAGTGCAGATTGATAGGCTGGGAACCGTTTTTCCTCAGTTCCCACTCGGTTGTATTGGTGGCTCCTTTGAGTGAAAATAGCGCCTTTTGTCGCCACATATTTAATAGGAAACCGAGATGTCATCACGCAGAGAGCTTGCCAACGCAATCCGCGCACTGAGCATGGATGCAGTGCAGAAAGCCAATTCCGGACACCCGGGAGCACCCATGGGAATGGCCGATATTGCCGAGGCCCTGTGGAATGACCATCTGAAACACAATCCGGCCAATCCTGATTGGTACGATCGTGACCGCTTTGTGCTCTCCAACGGCCATGGTTCCATGCTGATCTACTCTCTGCTGCACCTGAGTGGTTATGACCTGAGCATGGATGATCTGAGGGATTTCCGACAGCTCCACTCCAAGACTCCGGGCCACCCGGAATATGGCTATGCACCAGGTGTGGAGACCACCACCGGTCCCCTGGGACAGGGTATAACCAATGCTGTAGGCATGGCCCTGGCAGAACAGACCCTGGCGGCCCAGTTCAACCGGGATGGTCACAACATTGTGGATCACTATACCTACACCTTCCTGGGCGACGGCTGCATGATGGAGGGTGTCTCCCACGAGGCCTGCTCCCTGGCCGGGGTACTGGGGCTGGGCAAGCTTATTGCAATATGGGATGACAACGGCATATCCATCGATGGCGAACTGGAAGGCTGGTTTTCCGATGATACCCCCAAACGTTTTGAGGCCTATGGTTGGCATGTGCTCCGTGATGTGGACGGACATGATGCGGAAGCGGTAACCAAGGCCATTGCCGACGCCAAGGCAGTAACAGATAAGCCCAGTATGATCTGTGCCCGTACCACCATTGGTTTTGGCGCACCAAATAAGGCCGGTAGCCACGACTGTCATGGCGCTCCCCTGGGAGATGATGAGGTTCAGGCTGCTCGTGCAGAGCTGGGTTGGAGCCACGAGCCATTTGTTATTCCAGATGATATATATGCTGGCTGGGATGCAAAAGAAAGAGGTGCTGCTGCCGAGGCGGAGTGGGGTGACAGGTTCAATGCCTATGCCGCGGCTCACCCGGAACTGGCGGCAGAGCTCAAGCGTCGCATGGACGGCGATCTGCCGGAAAACTGGGAGCAGGCTGCTGCCGATTTCATCAAGCAGGTGGATACAGAGGCGGCCTCACCGGCAACCCGCAAGGCATCACAGAATTCACTCAACGGTTTTGGCCCACACCTGCCAGAGTTCTTCGGCGGCTCTGCCGACCTGACACCATCCAACCTGACCGCCTGGTCTGGTTCCCGTGCGGTTACCGATGGCGCTAAGGATGGCAACTATATCTCCTACGGTGTGCGTGAATTTGGCATGACCGCCATCATGAATGGCATGGCCCTGCATGGTGGATTCATACCTTACGGTGCCACCTTCCTGGTATTTTCCGACTATGCCCGTAACGCCCTGCGCATGGCCGCCCTGATGAAACAGCGCGCTATCCAGGTGTATACCCATGACTCTATCGGTCTGGGTGAGGATGGCCCTACTCATCAGCCAGTGGAGCACACCTCCAGTCTGCGTCTGATGCCCAACATGCATGTGTGGCGTCCATGTGATGCAGTTGAGACTGCCGTGGCCTGGAAGCAGGCCATTGAGAAGAGTGATGGCCCCACCAGCCTGGTGTTGTCCCGCCAGGGGCTGGCCCATCAGTCACGCAGTGAACAGCAGCTGGCTGATATCGCCCGTGGTGGTTATGTGCTGAAGGATTGCGACGGTACTCCAGATGCCATCATTATTGCCACCGGTTCAGAGGTGGCGCTGGCAGTTGCCACAGCAGATCAGATGGATCAGAGCATTAGGGTTGTCTCTATGCCATGTGTGGAGACCTTCGAGGCCCAGGATGCTGCCTATAAAGAATCTGTTCTGCCCACAGGAGTTACAGCTCGAGTTGCGGTAGAGGCCGGCGTAACCGACTTCTGGTACAAGTATGTGGGATTTGGCGGCAAAGTGGTGGGTATTGACCGCTTTGGTGAGTCCGCCCCGGCAGGGCAGCTGTTTGAGCAGTACGGCTTTACCGTAGAAAACGTGACCGCAGCGGTCCAAGAGGTCTTATGATCGATCTGCGCCTGCGGCCGCAGGTTTTTGGCCGTGCGGAAGGCATCGACTGATGCCGATCAAGGTGGCAATCAATGGCTATGGTCGTATTGGGCGCAGTATCCTGCGCGCCCTGTACGAATCCGGGCGGAATGATATCCAGGTAGTGGCAATAAACGACCTGGGTGATATCCAGGTCAATGCCCATCTCACCCAGTTTGATACCGCCCATGGCCGCTTCCCGGGGGAAGTGTCCGTGGATGGCGACTGCATGTTGATCAATGGTGACCGTATCCGGGTACTGTCCGAGCCGGATCCCAGTGGCCTGCCCTGGGGTGAGCTGGAAGTGGATGTGGTGCATGAGTGCACCGGCGTGTTTACCCAGCGTGAGCTGGCAGCCTCACATCTGCAGTCCGGTGCCAGAAAAGTACTGATCTCAGCGCCGGGTGGTGCTGGGATGGATGCCACCATTGTCTATGGTGTTAATCACGAAACCCTGCAGGGCTCAGATAGCATCATCTCTAACGCCTCCTGCACCACTAACTGCCTGGCGGCCACCCTGGATCCATTGTGCCGGGAGCTGGGATTCGAGAACGGGATGATGACCTCGGTACACGCCTTCACCAATGAACAGGTGCTGACCGATGCCCATAACGCCAATCTGCGTTATGCTCGTTCCGCCACTGGCTCCATTGTGCCCAATGGCACCGGTGCCACAGCGGTTATTGGCCAGGTGATGCCGCAACTGGCAGGACGCCTGAGTGGTTTTACCATGCGGGTTCCCACCATTAACGTGTCGATTATCGACCTGACCATTCAGGTCTCCAGAGATGCGACGGTGGAGGAGGTGAACTCCATTATGCAGGAGGCAGCGGATGGCTCTATCCTGAGTTATCACTCCATGCCACTGGTATCCATTGATTACAATCATAATGCCAGTTCGGCCTGTTTTGATGCCACCCTGACCCAGGTGAACCAGCGGTTGGTGAAGGTGTGCTCCTGGTACGATAACGAGTGGGGTTTCTCCAACCGTATGTTGGATACCACGGCCGCAATGATGGATATATAATATTAGGTTCTCGTGGCCAGAACCTCGGCAGTAGGCCGGGATAAGCGCAGCGTTCCCGGCAAGATGCATTAATATCTACAGATTGGATGCCAGAAACGCTAGCGCTTATTCTGGCCTACAGAATAGGGTATAACTGGATGTCCGTAACAAAAATGACCGATCTGGATCTGGCCGGCAAACGGCTCTTGATACGCCAGGATCTCAATGTACCAATCAAGGATGGCAAGGTGGCCAGTGACAAGCGTATCCATGCCTCCATTCCCACTATTAAGCACGCCATGCAGGCCGGGGCCAGGGTGATGTTGATGTCACATCTGGGTCGTCCCACTGAAGGGGAACCAGCAGATGAGTTCTCCATGCAGCCGGTGGCCGATTATCTGAGCGAGGCCCTGGGGGTAGAGGTTAGGCTGGTAAAGAACTATCTGGAGACAGCTCCCCAGATCGAGGATGGAGGCGTGGTGCTATTGGAAAACTGTCGCTTCAATCCGGGTGAAAAGAAGAATGTTGAGGAGTTGGCCAAGAGCTATGCTTCCCTGTGTGATGTCTATGTTATGGACGCCTTTGGCACTGCGCATCGGGCCCAGGCCTCTACTTACGGTGCCGGTATGTTTGCGCCAATAGCTTGTGCTGGCCCTCTGCTGGCTGGGGAGCTGGAGGCGTTGGGGAAGGCCCTGGATACACCATCCCGCCCCATGGCAGCTATTGTGGGTGGTTCCAAGGTTTCCACTAAACTAACGGTGCTGGATTCTCTGTCCCAGGTAGTGGACCAGTTGATACCGGGCGGCGGTATAGCCAACACCTTTATTGCAGCGGCCGGTTATAATGTGGGTAAGTCGCTGTGTGAGGCGGACCTGATCCCTGAGGCCAAGCGCCTGATGGAAGCTGCCAAGGCGAAGGGCGGTGAGATACCGGTACCCACTGATGTGGTGGTGGGCAAGGAGTTCTCTGAGTCTGCCGCTGCTGAGATCAAACGGGTGGAGGATGTGGCCGATGACGATATGATCTTTGATATCGGTCCTGAAACTGCAGCCCGTTTCGCCAGTATGATGCAAGCAGCTGCCACTATAGTATGGAACGGACCAGTGGGAGTCTTCGAGTTCGACCAGTTTGGTGAAGGTACCAAGGTTCTGGGAGAAGCTATCGCGGATTCAGAGGCTTTTTCCATAGCCGGTGGCGGCGACACCCTGGCAGCCGTAGACAAGTACGGCATAGCCGACAAGGTTTCTTATATCTCCACCGGGGGTGGTGCCTTCCTGGAGTTTCTGGAAGGAAAAAAACTGCCGGCTGTGGCCATGCTGGAAAGTAAGAACGCCTGATTTTATAGGTGTGTAATAATTGATCAACATTGATCTGGTGGAATAGGATATTTGCACTGGATAGATGACAGACCCTAGAGGACGTAACTCATGATCGTAACAACCGACCTACTTTTTGAACACGCCTATGGAAACTATGCCGTGGGGGCATACAACATCAACAATGCCGAACAGATCATGGGGCTGTTTCGCGGCAATATGGATAGCAAGGCACCATTCATTGTGCAACTCTCCAAGGGTGCCAGGGGCTACACTGATAAGCGGCTCTTGGAGGCCATGATCCGTGCAGCTGATGAGATCTTTCCAGAGTCTATCTTTGCCGTACATCTGGATCATGGCGATGAGCAGACCTGCTATGAGTGTATCGACAGCGGCTTCTACAGCTCGGTGATGATCGATGCCAGTGCCGAGGAGTTCGAGGAGAATATCGCCATCACCAAGCGGGTGGTAGATGCCGCCCATGCCAAGGGCATAGTGGTGGAGGCCGAGCTGGGCAAGCTGGGTGGTGTGGAAGAGCATGTATCTGTAGATGAGGCCGATGCCAAGCTAACCGATCCCAAAGAGGTGGAGGAGTTCGTAACCCGTACTGGTTGTGACAGCCTGGCCTGTGCCATTGGCACCAGTCACGGCGCCTATAAATTTACCGGTACTCAGGGCCTGCACTTCAATGTGATTGAGGATATTGCCAAGTTGCTGCCGCGCTTCCCACTGGTGATGCATGGTTCCAGTTCTGTGCCCCAGGAGGAAGTGCAGCGTATCAATGCTGCTGGTGGCAGTATGGGTGGCGCCAAGGGTGTGGATGAAGCTGAGATCTCCAAGGCCAGCAAGATGGGCGTCACCAAGGTAAATATCGATACCGATGGTCGCCTGGTGTGGTGCCGGGTGCATCGTGAGCATCTCCTGGAACATCCAGAGAATTTTGATCTGCGAGGTCCAGGCAAGGTGTTCATGGCTGAGTATGCCAGTTACATTGCCCATAAGAATGAGGTACTGGGCAGCGCAGGCCAGTTGGACAGTGTGCGTGAATTTATCAAGAATAAAGTGGTCTGATTAGAGACAGCCATAACAACTGTCATTGATCAGACTATAAGAAGAACAATACTATAAGCGCTTGGGGATATGGTGGCAGGCTGCCATCTGTCTACCAGGCGCTTTTTACTATTGCGGGATGCTAACAGTGTTGATTTAGAGTAATGCAGTTCTTAGATCTGCTGCAGTGATAGGTATGGAAATGGATGCCAGATTTAAAATTCTATTCAGCGGGGAGTTTAAACCCTGGGTGGAGCGGGAGGAGTTTATCGAGTCCTTTTGTAGCCATCTGGGAACCAGCCGGGAGAAGGCTGCCGCCCTGTATGATATGGATCACAAGGTTATTCTGAAAAAAAACCTTTCCGATGTTGATGCCCAGCGCCATATGGCGGCATTTGAAAAGATGGGTATGCTGGTCACTAAAAAGCTAATGATGCAGCCCTTTGTCGGGCCACTGATCGAGCAGGAGTACCGGATGGCGTTAGGGAAGATTGAGGAACCGGAAGAGCCAGAGGAACAAGAACTAACCATCGAATCAGGTCTCTATCCCTATTTCATGGAGCAGGGGCGCAAGGGCTGGTCAAATCTGACCAATAAGTTGAAATCCTTGGTGAGTAAGGTGCGCCACTGATTGTTTGGCACTCAAATTACCTATATACCTTTGGAGGGGTTATTGAACTAACCATCTTCAAACAGTTTTCTGGCACTGAGGTAATCGAGGCGCAAACTGTTTCAAAGCAGGGGTGGCAGAAGGTAGACTTGACTCCAGGAAAGAATATCCTGCAACTATATAGACCTAAGCCTTATGCCTCAGACAGCTGTGACACCTGCGATTGAGATCGATAATCTTCGATTCAAATGGCGCCCCAACCTTCCTGAGGTATTGCACATCCCTGGACTTGAGGTGGCGCGCAGTGAGCATATATTCATCCGTGGCGCCAGTGGTAGTGGAAAAAGTACCCTGCTGGCGCTGCTGGCCGGGGTGAATCTGCCAACAAGTGGAAAAGTGAAGATACTGGGGGAGACCATCAGTGCTCTTTCTGGTTCCAAACGTGATCACTTCCGCTCTGATCATATAGGTTTTGTGTTCCAGCTATTCAACCTTATTCCTTATCTTTCCGTACTGGAGAATGTCACCCTGCCTTGTCGCTTCTCTGACATACGTAAGCATAAGGCCACTACAAGTAGTGAATCCCTGGATGAGGAGGCGATGCGGCTCCTGGGGCACCTTGGTATGGCAGATGATGACCTTGTCCACCGCCCGGTTACCGAATTGAGTGTTGGTCAGCAACAGCGAGTTGCCACTGCCAGGGCATTGATCGGTGCCCCGGAGATTATTATTGCCGATGAGCCTACATCTGCCCTCGATAGTGATACGCAGGAAGCATTTATCCGACTGCTGTTCCAGGAGTGTGAGGAGAGTGGATCGACCTTGTTGTTTGTCAGTCATGATCGTCGGCTTGAGTCTCAGTTTGAGCGCCATATAGCCATGGATGATATCAACCAGCCGGGAGAGACCTGATGCCGATCTTGTCCCTGGCCCTGAAGAGTCTGCTCAACCGCCGCTTTACGGTTAGCCTCATCCTGCTCAGTATCGCTCTTAGTGTCTCACTGCTCCTTGGTGTTGAGCGCCTGCGGGTTGAGTCACGTAACAGTTTTGCCAACACCATCTCGGGAACCGACCTGGTAGTAGGCGCTCGCAGCGGTGCCATCAACCTGCTGCTCTACTCGGTATTCCGGATTGGTGATGCTACCAACAATATCTCATGGAAGAGCTATCAACGCTTTGTGAAACACAAACTGGTGGACTGGACCATCCCCATATCACTGGGTGATTCACACCGTGGCTACCGGGTGATGGGGACCAACCAGGACTACTTTCGGCACTACAGGTATGCCAATAAACGTAATCTCGCCTTTCATCAGGGTCGCTCTTTTGACCACACATATCATGCGGTACTGGGATATGAGGTGGCGCAGAAGCTAAACTACCGCATTGGACAGAAGATTGTTATCGCCCACGGTGCCGGAGAGACCAGCTTTGTTCTGCATGATGACAAGCCGTTTGAAGTTGTGGGTATCCTCACTCCTACCGGCACACCGGTGGATCGCACCATCCATGTACCGCTGGAGGGCATAGAGGCGATTCATAGTGACTGGGTCGCCGGCAGACAGGTGCCGGGACGCCAGATCAGTGCGGAACAGGCTCTCAAGCAGGACCTGACGCCCAAGGTGATTACGGCCTTTCTGGTGGGCCTCAAAAGCAAGATCGCCACTTTCAGGGTGCAGCGCGAAATCAATGAATACCGCAAGGAGCCACTGCTGGCCATTCTGCCTGGCGTGGCCCTGCAACAATTATGGGATCTTATGAGTGTTGCCGAGAATGCCCTACTGGTGGTTACCGTACTGGTAATAGCAGTCGGTCTCATTGGGATGTTGACCGTGATGCTGGCAGGACTTAATGAGCGGCGACGCGAAATGGCTATTCTGCGCTCCGTGGGCGCACGTCCGGGACATATTCTTTTTCTGATTATCGGGGAGAGCCTGCTACTAAGCATGATAGGTGTGGCCATAGGACTACTGCTGCTCTATGGAGGTCTGCTGCTGGCCCAACCTTGGGTAGAAAGCCAGTTTGGTCTTTACCTGCCGATATCTCTTCCGTCCCCTCGCGAATGGTTCATGCTCGGACTGGTGGGAACTTCCGGCCTACTTATTGGCCTAATTCCAGGATACAGGGCCTATCGTTACTCCCTTGCCGATGGCATGAGCATACGCATTTAAGGATCTTCCATGAAATCTCTACTGATAGCCTTTACCTTGTTTCTGGTTTATTCACCACTCAATGCCACTGCCAGTGAGCAGGTCATAGATTTGGAGTGGGATGCAATGATTCCAGATGACTATCGTCCAGACAAGATCATGGCGCAGTTTGGTGATGTTAACGAGTTAGAAGATGATGACCCGCGTACCCTGAAGATCATAGAGCAGCTTGAAGAGGCATTCAGTAAGGCACCTGTAGTAGAGAGCCTGAATGGAAAACGAGTGAAACTACCAGGTTATGTAATACCGCTCGAGGGAGATGGAGAAAAGGTCAGTGAATTTCTTCTGGTGCCATACTATGGTGCCTGTATCCATGTGCCACCGCCTCCTGCCAATCAGACCGTCTATGTCAAAGTACCTAAGGGTGATGCGAAGATACGCCGGGTGTTTGATACAGTCTGGGTTATTGGCACATTGAGTGCAAAATCCTTTACCAGTGATTTGGCAACTGCTGGTTACCAGTTAGAAGCAGAAGAGGTGATACTGTACAAATGAGAGGCGTATTGCGCCTTCTCACCTACGCTCTCGCAGTGGGAGTAACAGTTCACACATCTGCCTATTCCATGTCTGAGTCATGCCATCTGCATGTGCCAGATGATTACCCCACATTTAGTAAACGGCCCCTGGTCATACCAGCGGTAGGTAATGAATCAGAGTGTGAACAGCTCAACCTGGAACGCTTCAGCTCAAGGGGTAGATGTCATTGTGCTCCAGATTCAATCAGTACCGAACGTAAAGGTCCTGCTGGTTTTTCGAAACCTATAGAGCGTCTAGAACGGATGCCCTGAGCGGGCATCAAGCAACCAGAAGAGCATATAAATTGATATAGTCACTCTGATTTAATACCTAGTTGCTCTCTTTTTTTTCCCAAGGCTACTTCGGCTTTGTCAATCTGTTCCCGGGTGAGCATGGAGGCTGCTGTCTCCTGAAATCTGGCTGCATATTTATCCTTGCTCTCTTTGGCAATACCGAACCAGATATAGGCCTTGGTGTAGTCCTTCGCAGTACCTCTGCCATATAGATAGAGGGCTGCCACCTTGCCATAGGCACGGTTGTCACCGCTGTTTGCCGCCTCCAGATAACCATTGAACGCAGTGGTATAGTCACCTTTGGTGTAGGCTGCATGGCTCTCTTCAAAACCAGCCCAAGAGTTGGTGGTGAAAGCCAGGTGGCAGATAAGGGTAAACAAGAATATTTTATGTCTGGTTTTCATACTAGTTTGTATCCGTTGAATCAGTACAGTGACAAGGGCGGATTTTCCATGGCTACGGCCTGCTGTGCAAGTGTGGAAATATGATCCTGCCAGTACTGGTTGCTGTCGAACCAAGGAAAGGCCGCAGGAAATGCCGGATCACTCCAGCGTCGGGCCAGCCAGGCAGCATAGTGGATGATGCGCAGGGTGCGCAGTGGCTCGATCAGTTGGATCTCTCCTGGATTCAGGGGACGGAACATCTCGTAGCCCTCACGCAGGTAACTCAGCTGCATGGACATCTCGTAATGTTCTCCGGAGAGCAGCATCCATAGGTCCTGAATGGCAGGGCCATTTCGGCAGTCATCTAGATCTACGAAATGCGGACCGCCATCAGTCCAGAGGATATTGCCGGGATGACAATCGCCATGCAGGCGTATCTGTTGGTAGCCGCCAACATTGGCAAACATAGCGTCGATGGTGGCCTGTAATCCCTGGGTGATCTGGAGGTAGCGCGACTCCAGCTCTATGGGGATGAAACCGTTCTCCAGCAGATAGGTTGCAGAGCCTGTTCCCATCTCTGCCGGATCCATGGTTGGTCGATGTTTGAATGGCTGGCTGGCCCCCAGTTGGTGGATGCGGGCCATGAGACGACCAGCCCACATCAGGTCATCCGGGTCATCCAGATCAGGCCAGCGACCACCCTGACGTGGTGAGAGGCTGAAACGGTAGCCCTGGTAGTTGTGCAGGGTGTTACCATCCGCATCACACAGAGGTGCCACCACCGGTATCTCCTCTGCAGCCAGGGCCAGGCTGAAGGCATGCTCCTCCTTGATGGCGGCATCACTCCAGCGTCCAGGACGGTAGAACTTGGCTACCAGAAATGAGCCATCTTCGAGACCGATCTGATAGACCCGGTTTTCGTAGCTGTTGAGGGCTAGCATGCTGCCGTCCGGGTGGAAACCGACTGACTCCAGGGCAGCGTTTATGGTGTCTGGAGTCAGTCCGGCGTAGGGGGTGGCTTCGGTCACTGGATATGTGTCCGGAGAGTGGCCGATATAACTTCAGATATTGGGGCCGTCAGGCTGCCCTGTATCATCCGTGGTTGGTAAGCCTGGTCTCGGCCTCAAGGTATTTTTCAGCCGTTTTAGTGACGATCTCACGCGGCAGATCTGGTCCCGGCGGGGTCTTGTCCCAGTCCAGGGTCTCCAGGTAATCACGCACAAACTGCTTGTCGTAGCTAGGAGGGCTGATGCCCACCTGGTACTGATCAGCTGGCCAGAAGCGGGATGAATCCGGAGTTAGCACCTCATCTATCAGGTACAGGTTGTCATCCTCATCCAGGCCGAACTCGAACTTGGTGTCGGCAATAATGATCCCCTTCTCCAGGGCGTAGGCGGCACATTCCGTGTAGATCCTGATACTGACGTCGCGTACCTTCTCAGCCAGTTCCTGGCCCAGTAGCTTTACCGTCTCATCAAAACTGATGTTCTCATCGTGATCCCCAACCTCAGCCTTGGTGGACGGGGTGTAGATGGCTTCCGGCAGCTTTGCCGCCTGCTCCAGGCCTTCCTGCAGTTTAATACCGCAAACTGAACCGGTTTTCTGGTAATCCTTCCAGCCAGAGCCAATCAGATATCCGCGTACGATGGCTTCTACCGGCAGGGGGCGTAGTTTGCGCACTACCAGTGCCCGATCTCCCAGTATGGCTCGCTGTTCTGCGTCCGGTACCACGTCCGCTAGGGGCTTGTCTGAGAGATGGTTGGGTATGATATCCCCAGTGCGTTCAAACCAGAAGTTGGCCACTCTGGTCAGCACTTCGCCTTTGCCTGGGATGGGTTGTGGTAACACCACATCAAAGGCTGAGAGGCGGTCTGAAGTGACGATCAGCATATGCTTGTCGTCTACGTTATAGATATCCCTGACCTTACCGCGGTTCAGCAGTTCCAGGTGCGGCAGATCGGATTCGAATAGGGCATCCGTTTGGCTCATGGTTTTTTATCCGGCTGTAAAAAACGGTAAATTATACCTCTTTATCTATATTTGATAAGTGATTGATGGGTAGTTTTTTCAAAAAAAAGGAAATTGATTCATTCCGGGTTTGATCCTATTGTTTAAGAATCTGTGGTCAGGCGTAATTTCGGTTAATTCTGTGGAGATTTTTTCTGCCAGATCAGGAGGATAGTGGTATGGAGCAGTTTAAAGGTAGTTGTCACTGTGGAGCGATAACCTTCACCTACACCGGTGAGGCCATTACCCGGGGATTGCGCTGTAACTGCTCCCTCTGTTCCAGGAAGGGTGCAATGATGTCAGCGGAGATGATTCCTGAGACCAATCTGCAGATTGAGGCAGATGATGCAGATATAGGTCTGTATCAGTTTGGAAACAAGACCGCAAAGCACTACTTTTGTCGCAATTGCGGCATCTATACCCATCATGAGACCGCCAGAAAGGCCGGCCATTACCGGGTGAATCTGGGTTGTGTGGATGGTGTGGATACCTTCTCCCTGGAGGCAGATCTGTTTGACGGGGCGCACCTGCTGTAACGGAAAGAGTGCAATTCACAGACAATAATAAGAGGTTTGATGTGGGTAAACAGAGCAGTGCGAATATTGCAGTAGTCACCACCGGCGGCACCATAGCCACCTCAGGAAGTGGGGAGGATGTGTCAGTCGATAGCAGTTTCATTCAAACCGCCAGCCACCGCTGCAGTGTCATTCCATTCATGGATCAGCCCAGCAGCTATCTGACTGCAGAGATTGCGGTGCGCCTTGCTGATGGATTATATGAGCTATTGCAGGAGTATGACGGCCTGGTAGTCACCCACGGTACAGATACCATGGAAGAGGCGGCCTATCACTGCATGCTTACCATCAAGTCAGATAAACCGGTGGTATTTACCGGCTCCCAGCGCAAGCCAGATATGGATGGATTTGATGGCATGGTGAACATCAACGACTCTATAAGCGTAGCGGCATCTGAGAGCTCGATGGGGCGCGGCAGCATGCTGGTATTCGATGGTGCCATTCACAGTGCACTATATGTGGAAAAGAGCGAATCCATCAGGTACCACGCCTTCGACTCGGTGCGGGGTGGGGTATTGGGGCATCTGGTTGGTGGCAAGGTAATATACACCTGCCCAGCGTTTCGGGGAGCCTTGCTGGAGAACAAGGTGCAGGGCAGGGTGTTCCTGTTGAAATCGCATATGGATGTAGATCCAGAGATTGTTGGTCCGGCTATGGAGCTGGCAGATGCAGTGGTGGTTGAGGCCTATGGCGGGGGCAGGGTGCCCCTACCCATACTCGATCTGGTGGAACAGACGGCGGCGGAAAAACCACTGGTACTCACCACCCGGGTACACAACTACCACATCTATGATGAGTACGGTTTTCCCGGCAGTTATCGCTATTTTCTGGATCGAGGCACACCGTTGATCATTTCACACCTGGGGGCTGTGAAGAGCGCCATTCTGCTCAAACTGTGCATAGGTAATGGTATGGACCCTGCTGCGATGGAGCAGGCTTTCAGTCGCTAGAAGTAATGATCAGAGAGCATCATTTCGTAGCGACTGGAACCAATAGCCCTCTGACCAAATCGTTGAGGAATTACTCAAGCATGTCGTTGATGACGTTCTTGAACCAACTATGGGCGTAGCTCACCTCACGTGAGCGTATCTCTGGGCTGGCATCCAGTGGCGAAAGCCCTCCAGCCCCTTTTACCGGCATGATCATATTCTTTTTCTCATCGAGGCTGTAAACCGCGGCTACCGAGATGCCGAATTCCTCACCCACGATACTGTAGCAGGTGTTGACGAAGGTGGGGTCGCCCGGCTCCAGGCCATGGAAGCGGGCGGTGATGGCTGCTGCGGCGACCTTGGCCTGGGAATTGGCGGCATAGGCCGACTTGGGCATCTTGGCGGCACTGGAGGCATCACCCAGTACATAGATGTCCTTGTGGCGGCTCGATTCAAAGGTGCGTTTGTCCACCGGACACCAGTCACCGTCCGCCAGGTCGGCAGCATAGGCGATGGCGCCTGCCTTCTGTGGCGGGATGATGTTGATTACATCGCCCTGGAACTCCTCAAATTCGGTCTGCAGGGTAAGTGTACTCGGATCTACCCCTTCGACTTTGCCACCGTCGTGACCACCAACCCACTGGATCATGCTGTTGCGGGTGCCATAGCCGTAGAGTTTGGCCCAGCCCTCGTAATAGAGCCCCTTCTTGGAGAAGGCAAACTTGGGATCGAGGATGGTGATCTTGGCCTTTGGCTTGTGATGCTTGCAGTACATGGCGATCTGCGAGGCACGCTCATAAGGGCCTGGTGGGCACTTGAATGGATTGGGTGGGGCGACGATAAACACATGCCCGCCTTCCGGCATGGCCTGGATCTGGCGGCGCAATAACTGGGTTTGCGCACCGGCATACCAGGCATGGGGAATGCTTTCCTCAGCAACCTTTGCGTTATAGCCCTCTATGGCCTCCCACTTGAATCCAACACCGGGGGAAACCACACAAGCGTCATAAATGAAGCTCTGGCCGCCTGCAGTTTGCACCGTCTTCTGCACCGGGTCGATAGCGACAACCCTGTCTATGACTACATCCACACCATGCCGTTTCAGGCCATCATAGCCGAAGGTGATGGAATCAAGGGTGCGATCACCACTCAATACCTCGTTGCTCATGAAGCAGGAGGTGTAGTTGGGTTTAGCTT
This sequence comes from Chromatiales bacterium, assembly GCA_028278145.1. GTDB lineage: Bacteria > Pseudomonadota > Gammaproteobacteria > Chromatiales > Chromatiaceae > JAAGZL01. Next base: position 27,662 of record JANQEV010000048.1, read on the forward strand.
CGATCAGCGTTACCGCGATGTTTGAGTCCAGCTTGCGCAGGTACTTGGCAGCGGTAGCACCACCCACGCCGCCACCAACTACTACAACGCGGCGTGCTGCTCCCAGGGCCAGAGATGGAAAGCCAATGGTAGCACCAAGTGTTGCAGCACTACCGGCAACCTGGATGAATTTTCTGCGATTAATGTCAGTCATTATTCTGTTCCTCAAGGCCGTTTATTTTTGGCTGCCGTAGTAGTGAATGAGAGCGGGGACGGCATCTTTACCATCCTCCGCAATCGCTGCATCGACCTTGCGCTTCATCTTGCGAGGATATTTACGCTTGCCATTGAGGTAATCCTCCATGGTGTATTCCAGATACGGCATCCACTGGCCCGCCAGGGTACCTGAATCACCCGGACGACCGCCGTTTTCGTGGCACTTCTCGCAGTGTTTCTCATGCAGCTTGGCGCCCCGCGCGGCCAGGCTCGC
>JANQEV010000063.1 GCA_028278145.1 Chromatiales bacterium
CCCGTTGGGTTTGCGCCAAATGGCGCGCTCGCTGTGTTGTGGCGCTTGCCGTATAGCTATGGCATGCGGCCTGCGCACCACGCCTTGCGATCATCGCCATTTGGACACAAACTCGGCTCATCAGCGACTTAATCAGAGATTCCATTATATAAGTAGATTAATTCAGGATGGGAATGTCAGCACTGGAGAACAAACGGGTACTGCTGGGAATAACCGGCGGAATAGCTGCCTATAAGGCAGCAGAGCTGGTGCGCTTGCTGGTGCAGGCCAAGGCCCAGGTGCAGGTGGTTATGACGCCAGCGGCAGCAAATTTTATTACTCCTTTAACCATGCAGGCCCTGTCTGGTCGTAGCGTACGTCAGGAAATGTTTGATACAGAGCAGGAAGCGGTTATGGGGCATATAGATCTGGCGCGTTGGGCCGACCTCATCCTGGTGGCTCCAGCTTCTGCTGATTTTATTTCGCGTCTGGCCGTGGGCATGGCCAATGATCTGTTGGCCACTTTGTGCCTGGCCACCACTGCTCCCATAGCATTAGCCCCGGCCATGAATAGAGAGATGTGGCAGAACCAGGCCACACAACAGAATGTAACTGTGTTATCCCAGAGAGAGGTAGAAATCTGGGGGCCGGCCGATGGTGAACAGGCTTGCGGTGAAGTAGGTCCGGGACGCATGCTGGAACCGATGCAGCTTCTGAGGCAGGTTAGTGATCATTTTTCACCCGGTGTACTGCAAGGGGTTCAGGTGCTGTTAACGGCTGGGCCAACCCAGGAACCAATCGATCCGGTACGTTATGTGGGGAACCGGAGTTCCGGTCGAATGGGATATGCCCTGGCCAGTGCATTCATACAGCAGGGAGCAACGGTTACCCTGATCAGTGGCCCGGTGTCGCTGGATACTCCGGTTGGTGTGCAAAGGGTGGATGTAGAGACTGCACTGGAAATGGAGCGTGAAGTTATAGCCCGCCTGGACCAGTGTGATATCTTCGTGGCCTGCGCGGCGGTGGCAGATTATCGTTGTGAGGAAGTTGCAGGCCAGAAGATCAAAAAATCCCAGGACCGATTGGAAATGAGCATGGTCAGAAATCCTGATATCCTACAACAGGTGGCTTCAGCCGCATCTGCTCCATTTACCGTGGGGTTTGCCGCCGAGACTGAACGCCTGGCAGAACTGGCTGAGGCCAAACGTAATGCCAAGGGCGTGGATATGATTGCAGCCAATCTCGTTGGTGGCGACCAGGGGGGATTTGGCAGTGCTGAAAATGCATTAACCGTATTATGGGAAGGTGGTGGTGCAGATCTTCCTATGATGGATAAGAAGCGGTTGGCGCAGGATTTGGTTGAACTGATAGCAAAAAAATACCATGAGAAAGATTGAATTAAAGATACTTGACCCACGTTTAGGTAGTGAATTTCCACTACCTGCATATGCCACGAAAGCCTCAGCCGGGATGGATTTGCGGGCCATGCTGGAAGCCCCGTTGGACCTGCAACCGGGCCAGACTGAACTGATTCCCACCGGTATGGCAATACATATTGAAGACCCGCATCAGGCAGCTGTGATCCTGCCGCGTTCCGGACTGGGCCATAAGCATGGCATCGTTCTGGGTAATCTGGTGGGATTGATTGATGCAGATTATCAGGGCCAGCTGTTTGTTTCCTGTTGGAATCGAGGTAGTGACAGTTTTCGGATAGAGGTGGGTGAACGTATAGCCCAGCTGGTGGTAGTTCCGGTGATACGCGCCCATTTTGAAGTGGTAGATGAGTTTAATGCCAGTGAACGTGGTTCAGGAGGGTTTGGGCACTCTGGCAGGCAGTGATTATTGTGCTGTTTAAGCAGACCAATTTCAGATTTTTTTCAGGCATAGGGAGATGGTGGATTTGGGGCAAGATAATATGTTGGGATCCAAGAAGCTAACTGGTTTTATGGCCAAGGACTCCTCTATGGGCCAGAAGCGTGGTAGCAGCCTGTCTCTGTTAACTACAGCTGTCCTGAGTATTGTGGCTGTCATCTTTATCATCTCTGGTATGGTCTATTACGGTCTGCAAAGCTCCGGGCAGAAAAAGAACTTGGAGTATCAGGTCAAGGCCAGTGCTGAGGGCATAGCTAAGAATATCACCAGCCAGGTTCGTCTGTACCAACAGTTACTTCAAGGGATATCCCAGGATAGAGAACTACTCACCCTGTTTGCATCGGGGAATAAAGCAGGCTTGCGTAAAAAAGAACAGGCCCTGCTACGAAATATACCCAATGCAAAATATGTGCGACTACTTCCGGTGGAGTGGGAAGAGTTGGAAACAGGTGTGGGCCCAAAATTAAGTTTTGCTTCGCTGGCCATGTTAAGAGTGGCGGAAAAAACTCGTGTGGTATCGCCAGCTGAGGTGCATCAGTTCAGATCTAAGCAACAGCATATTGCTATGGCTGCACCAGTATTGAAGGGTAAGAAAGGCCCGGTTGCTGGTGTTATCCATCTGTCACTGCCAATGAATCTGATCCAAGGTAGTGTGACTGGCACTGGCGAGCAGAGTGGAGATATCAGCATTCGGCAGCTAGCTGGTGGTGAACCCTTGCTACTTGCGGCAAATAATAACTCTAGGAGTAAATTCTCAAAATCTGCAGGAACCATCAAAATCCCTGGCTCCATCTGGAACGTGGTTTACATGACGGGATCGCCGGCTGTGGTGTGGAGCGACCACATAATATTTTTTGGTTTGCTTATTATCGGTCTGGGTTTGATGACGCTGGCAGTACTGGTGCTTACCCATCGCTTTAAAGTGGGGCTTATCAGTGATCAGGAGAGTATATTGCTCCTGGTAGAACGGCTGTTACTGGGGCGGGTTGACTCCAACCAGAAGGCCAGAATTGCCGAGATGCAGGTTACCATGGATCATCTGGTGCATATGATGCACGGGATTAAACACCATACCGCCACTCAAAAAACAGCGTCTCAGGTGAAAGCTGCAGGGCTTCCAAAGGAATCGGTAGAGCAGGCCTTGGAGTCCGCTTCAGAGCAGTCAGGTGGAAACTATCTGCCCAAGACTATCTTCCGTGAGTATGACATCCGTGGTGTTGTCAGCAAGGATCTCACTGCTGATGTGGTGTATCAGCTGGGCCGGGCTATTGGCAGTGCCGCTTACGATGCAGGGCAGCAGACAGTGATTGTGGCACGTGATGGTCGTAAATCAGGACTGGAGCTAGCAAACGCACTATGTCGTGGCCTCATGGATAGTGGGCGCGATGTGGTTGACATTGGCATGGTGCCTACTCCGCTGCTCTATTTTGCCACCCATTTTCTCGGTAGTAGTAGCGGTGTCATGGTTACCGGAAGTCACAACCCTCCCGATTACAATGGCCTGAAGATCGTCATCGCAGGTGAGACCCTGTCTGGAGAGGAGATCATGGCTCTGCGCAGTCGCGTGGCGAAAGGTGATCTGTTGCAAGGAGAAGGTTCCAAGACCGAGCAGGACCTGCTAGCTGATTATCTAAATCGGGTGCTTGAGGATCTGCATATTGCCAGGCCGCTCAAGGTGGTACTTGATTGTGGTAATGGTGTGGCCGGGGTGGTTGGGCCGTCTCTGCTTAAGATGCTGGGTTGCCAGGTTACTGAACTGTTCTGTGATGTGGATGGGGATTTCCCCAATCATCATCCAGATCCCTCCAAGCCGGAAAATCTGCAGGCTCTGGCTGAGGCTGTGCAGGCTCAGCAGGCAGATATCGGGATTGCCTTGGATGGAGATGGTGACAGGATAGGGGTAGTTGATTCTCAAGGTAATATCATCTGGCCAGACCGCCTGTTAATGCTGTTTGCCATTGATTTGCTGATACGTCAGCCAGGTGCAGACATCATCTACGATGTTAAATCCAGTCGTCATCTTGCCGGTCAGATACTGTCTAACGGTGGCAGGCCGCTGATGTGGAAAACCGGGCACTCGCTGATCAAGGCCAGAATGAAAGAGACGGGTGCTCTGTTGGCAGGTGAGTTGAGTGGACATATCTTCTTCAAAGAACGTTGGTATGGGTTTGATGATGGACTCTACGCCTGTGTAAGACTGCTTGAGATCCTGGCAGCAGATCCACGCAGTTCTGCAGAGATCTTTTTGGATCTGCCGGAAAGTGTCAGTACCCCTGAGCTATCCATGTCCATGCAGGAGGGGGAGAATGTGGAGCTGGTGGCAAAGTTGGCAGGTAGTGGAGGAATGCAGGGCGCCAAGCTGATTAATATCGATGGAATCCGGGCCGAATTTGAATATGGCTGGGGACTGATGCGTGCATCCAATACTATGCCGGCGGTGGTCTTCCGGTTTGAAGCGGAAGATGAGCTTGGCCTGCATAGGCTGCAGGAGGTGTTCCGCAAACAGCTGCTGGATATTAATCCGGATCTGGAATTGCCTTTTTAACCGAACCCTGCAGGAAGAGAGTTGTCCACTTACGGCCAACAGAATATTCAAAACGAATAAGTGAATAATTATGAGTCTTACACCAGAACAGGCGCGTAACGTTGCCCATGTGCTTGCGGAATCACTGCCTTACATAAAGCGGTTTCAAGGCAAGACCGTCGTTATCAAATATGGCGGTAATGCCATGGTGGATGAGAAGCTGAAAAAGAGTTTTGCCCGTGACATAGTGTTGATGAAGCTGGTGGGGATCGATCCGGTTGTGGTGCATGGCGGTGGGCCACAGATAGGCAAACTGCTGGAGCGGCTGGGTAAGAGCAGTGAGTTTGTTCAGGGTATGCGGGTTACTGACAGTGAAACCATGGATGTGGTGGAGATGGTCCTGGGCGGGCTGGTAAACAAGGACATAGTAAATCTGATCAGCCAGCATGGTGGTCGTGCTGTGGGCCTAACCGGTAAGGATGGGGGCTTGATTCGTGCCAGTAAGCTACAACTGACCAACGACGCACCAGAACTGGAGGCACCGGAGATTATAGATATCGGTCATGTGGGTGAGGTGGAGAGTGTAGATGCCAGTGTGGTGGATATGCTGGTGAACGGTGGCTTTATCCCGGTTATTGCTCCTATTGGAATAGGTAGTGATGGGCGCTCATACAATATCAATGCAGATCTGGTTGCAGGCAAGATGGCTGAGGTGCTGCAAGCGGAAAAACTGATTCTGTTGACTAATACTGCTGGCCTGCTGGACCAGGAAGGAAACCTGCTGACCGGACTGTCGGCAGCCAGAGTGGCCGAACTGGAGGCAGATGGCACCATCCATGGTGGCATGTTACCCAAGATCCACTGCGCCCTGGATGCGGTAAATGCTGGGGTAAAATCTTCCCATATCATCGATGGCAGGGTGCAGCATGCGGTGCTGCTGGAGCTGTTTACTGATGAGGGTGTTGGAACCCTGATTCGCGCCAACTAAATCTATGGGTCCAAAGGTCCCTCGCAGACAGCTCATCCTGGAGGCTCTGGCAGCAGAGTTGGAAAACAATCCAGGATCCAGAATTACCACTGCGGCACTGGCTCGTGCCACTGGCGTAACCGAAGCGGCACTCTACCGGCATTTTGCCAGTAAGGCACAGATGTTCGAGGCCCTGATAGCCTTTGCTGAAGAGACGGTATTCAGCCGCATCAATCAGATCCTGGATGAGGAGAAAGACACATCCACCCGCTGTGGTGGCATTGTTTATCTGTTACTGGGCTTCGCGGAGCGCAACCCGGGGATCGTGCGGGTGCTGCTGGGCGATGCGTTGACTGGTGAAGGTGAGCGCCTGTTGTTACGGGTAGAGAAGTTTTTCAATCGACTCGAGACACAGTTGAAACAGGTGCTGCGAGAATCCAAGCTGCGGGAGGATGCTTCTGGTCAGCTTGCGGCAGAGGATTGTGCTGTTGTTATTCTCAGTTTTGTAGAGGGGCGTATGCACCGCTTTCTACGTTCCAGGTTCAAAATGTCACCCCTGGAAAAATGGGAGCAGCAGTGGGATATCGTCGCCGTTTCCATGTTTACTACCTAGAGCTGTTGGAACTCTAGTTGCGCTTATGTTTGTCCCCCAGTAACAGCTTTCTAAATCCTCCCCTGATTGCGATAACCTTGTTGCTAGAGCAGAACTTTGTACCCTGTGGGGATGGTTTGCATTGCAAATCGAAGAACAGGTGTTCCCCCTTGGCCTTTTTGCGTGCAATGCGTGACAGGGTGATGCTTATATCGTTTTCGTTGGTGGCTGGTGCGGTCAGGATTACCGAGTCTCCCATGATCTTTATCTTGGTGGTGGCATTCTTCAGCGCATAATCCACCGCCTTTTCCCAGTATGTATCACAGGTCTCTTTATCGTTACAAACCACCACATAATCGAGTTGGGAGACAATGGTCTTCTTCGTCTTTTTCTCTACCTGGTCTGATTTCAGTTTTTTCAGCTCCATAAACCTTTTCAGGTCCAGCTGTGCCTTACGCCGGATTTTTTCCTTGTCTTTTTCCCGGTTGATGATGGTGGCGTAGCTGTCTTTCAGGTGCTGACGGCTGCTGGCGATCTCCTTGAGCAATTTTGCCGATGGTTTTCTTCCTCTGCGCTCCTGGTTGGCGGCAGTGTTTTGCATATTAACCAGCTGAGCCTTCATCTGTTTGATATTACTGATGGCGATCTGGATCATTACATCGATGGCAGCCAGTTTGCCATCCTGGGCCATGATGATATCGTCTTCGCTGCGAAAGGTGCGCAGCAGTACCCGGTCCTCAGCCTTCTGTTTTTCGATAATCTTTTTGCGCTCTTCTCGCAGTCGCTTAAGCTCTTTTTCCTGGGCTCGCTCCTCTGGGGTCTTGGCCCGGTCAATCTGCTTAACTTTCATTCCGCGTTCGTTAAGTTCAGTTCGGGCTTTATCGGCCTGGCTGGGAGGCAGCTTGTCAGTGAAATGTGTCTTACCATGTTCATCCACCCAGCGGTAGAGCTTGGCAGTCACTGGTGATGTCAGCATGGTGGCAGCAAGGGCCAGAATAAGAGTGTTAAGTTTCAGATGCATAGTGCTCGCTGTTCCAGAATTGATCAGATGCTCCTCAAGCATAGACGATCACTGCATTTGAGTGAATAGCCAGGAAACATAAGTGTTAACGGGTTTGGTTTTTTCCCAGGCTTAGTATCCATCCAGACAGCAGGATGGTGGCGGTTCCAGCAAGCCCGGCCAATAGTGGGTGCAGCGGTAACTGGGCCCACTCTGGTATGACACCAAGCTTGGGCAGAAAGTTGTTCCATGCCACCACCAGGATGCCCAATACGGTGGCGATCACCGCTGTCTTGGCACAGGCCCTGGGTACCATGATGCCCAGCAGAAACAGCCCCAGCATACCGCCACCGAATACTGCTGATATCTGCCACCATACATCCAGTGCGGTCCGCACCTCAATCATCAACAGGGCGGCGCCGGTGCCGATAATTCCGATTATTATAGTGGTCCAGCGGGTAATCGACAGCATGGTGTGATCGGCCGTCTGCTCTCCTTTCCAACGGCGATAGAAGTCGATGGCCCAGACTGTAGCCGAGGTGTTGAGGCTGGAGTCCAGGGTACTCATGCCGGCAGCGAGTACTGCTGCGATTACTATGCCTACCACGCCGGTTGGGAGCTGGGTAACGATAAAAAATGGAAATACCTGGTCCGGCTTGGCAGGCAGGTCAGGTGTGGGCATTGCCTGGTAGTAGACAAACAGCATGGTGCCGATGAGGAAGAACAGGGCGGATACCGGTATGTAGGTGAGTCCACCAATCCACATGGAGCGAACTGCATCCCGGTCTGACCTGGCCGAGAGGAAGCGCTGTACATAGTTCTGATCCACGCCAAAGTTTTTCAGGTTCTCCACGATCCCGAACAGCATGATTACCCAGAAGCCCTGTATCGCCAGATCCCAGTCGAAAGAGCCAAGGGCCAGCTTGCCCTGTGCAGAAGCAGTGGCCATGGCCTGCTCCATTCCACCCGGTATATTCATAAGCAGTAACAGCAGGCAGAGCAGGGCGCCACCCAGTAGCACAATGGATTGCACCACGTCGGTCCAGATTACCGCCTCGAAGCCACCGGCAGCGGTATAGGCTATGGTCAACACTCCCAGGGCCAGGATCACTGTTACCAGGTCCCACCCCAGCAGTTGTGATACCGCCAGCGCCACCAGATAGAGCACCACGGCGATCCGCCCTACCTGCAGCAGGATCAGGCTAATCCCGGCATAGGCCCGAGCCCAGTAGCCGAAGCGCTGCTCCAGATGCTGATAGGCGGTGGTCTGTACCCGCTTGCGGTAAAAGGGGATGAAGAAGTAACCGGCGATGAGGCA
>JANQEV010000093.1 GCA_028278145.1 Chromatiales bacterium
AGCTAGAAGGCTCATTATCTGGATCGTTTAAATTACGAACCGTCTTCGCAATGTAGTCTTTATCGTCTTGCTTATTCATTTTAAAACTTAACGTTTTAGGTAAGGGGCAGCTGGCGAAGCCAGATGACCCGCGCAGGGCCGTAGGCCCGGAGCAAACTTGACCTGCTTGTTAGAGATTATTTTATATTTAAATATCTTCACTATTCTTGCCCTAACCAATATTTTGAAAAAGGTTCTATAAACCAAAAATACCAAATGCACACACTTGAAGGTATAAGTGAACCAGCAAAGAAAAATGATGCGTCTTCTTCATTGAATGAAACAACCTCTGGGTTACCAGTAAACATCGCAGGCAGAAGCATGATTAAGCATACAATGATTATGTATGGTATTAGGCGTGGTGAGAAACTGTTTGGTTTCTTATATGTATTTTTAGCTGATGAGTGGAATTTAGAATGTAGCACATAAACCATTTTCCAAGCGCTAATAATCATAATCCACCATAAAGGAAACAATATTAGAAGAGGGATCAATAATAAAGGAGTGAATATTTCCTGATTGATAAAGTATAAGAAAATACAAATTATAAAAGTGAGCAAAGAAGCCCATTGCTCTAAATTAATTTTCCTTATTTCGCCAGATTCCATTTTTAAATCTCTAACGTTAAGCACAGCCGAAAAAAACAGCTCCGCTGTTTTTTGTCGGATGCTGCTTCTTGTTAGATTTCACTACTTTAACTACGTTGATATATGCTTGGGCCAGCATTTGTGACCAAAATACCTAGCTTGCTATTCTTTTTAAGAAGTTCTGAAACTCCCCAGTCTTTTATTTTATTAATAATTTCTTCCTGTGAATTGTCATCGATAAATTCGATTCCAACTTTTAGCATAAGCAACCCATTCCCTATAGGAATTCTGTAATGCTGATTGTCTGATATATTTGCTTGCTCAATATCAGAGCCTGGAAACTCCTCCTTTAAATACGCCAAAATTGCATCGCATTTTTCCTGACTCATTTTCATTTCCTTTTATAAATCTAACAGTTGATTATATTGCACTGGCATATCTGCCAATAATTTATATACATGCCAATTTGTTTATACATCTGGTAACTATATACATACATCTATAAATAAAACGCTGTTGCTTTAGTTACCATTGGTATAAAGACACATAGCTCATGCCCAACAACCTTTATGAATTAGAAACTAAACGGCACTGCTAATTCTGGCTACTTGGTATTCACTACGGAAAAATCAGAGGCAGTTTTTTGAAATGATTGCACAGCATCCTGCCTTTGGGTTTGTATTCCATGTCTGAATAAAGGTTATCAGAGAAACATTCTGTGAGAAACCTTTCTGTATGAGAAGCAGTGGTCAGGGGATTACTTAACCGGAGTGATTCTCACCAGTGCGCCCATGATGGGGTGGTCTATATAGTGCAGTTCGCCACTGCGCATTCTGCGATGGGCCTGCATGCGGAAACGGCCGGGGGCAGGGCCGTTGGTGGTCTCCAGCAGCAGGTCCAGATCCAGATGCAGGTAGCGTCTAACGCTGACCTTGGCCGTTCCGATTACGCTGCCGGTTTTGGTTTTGCCTGCTACGTGGATCGGCGTGGCATCTTTTTTACTTACTGCGGGTTGCCGCCACAGCATGTGGGTCAGTCTTACCGGTTTGCCGCTGGCGCGCCGCATGCGTTTGGCCACATTGGTGAGGGTGCGCTTGGAGTTGGGCAGCCTGGCGTAGAGCCCTTTTTTAGATGTGATATGGGTGGCGTTGTGCAGGTCTGGTCTTCCCGGATCTTGTGGCCAGGTTTCATTCAGTGCCGCAGTTCTGGAGGTGCGTTCAAATATAACCAGTTCCACATCATACTTGGTGACGGCCAGGGCGTTCCCTGCAATAAGCAGACTGGCGGTTAGCAATAGTAGTTTTAGAATTTGTTGCATACTATATTCTGCCTGATCCTCAATATATTTCATCACAACTGACGTGCAAACTCAGTATGGCATCTCTTTTCGATTATGGTCACTGGCTTTCAGCAATAATACATGCTTAGGGACATGACGTAGAGAAAAATGATTGTAACTTCTCCCTGAGGGAGAAGGATAGGATCAGTGGGAAGAAAACTAAAGCGTTGATTAGGTTCTAGATATAGTGAGCTGGCACATCGATTATGACCAATTTGCGCATAAGCTTAAGAAAGTACTCTGGATCCTGCTCTTTTAGGTCCAGCAAGTAAGCTGTCGTCGGTTCGATGTCGCGTAGGTCGAGCTGATCCGCCATATCGATTGACGTTACCTGCTGCAGCTTACTGAACTCCTTGGACATTTTGCGCCTGCTGATAGAGTATCTGCCATGCTCCAACTTCACTGAATAGGCTGGATTTATAACTGGTGTTTTGATGCAGGCAAGAGATCTTTTCCACGGATCCTGGTGCAAGCAAAAGGTAGAATCATTTTTTGCAGCAATCAGCGAAAGTCCCTCAAATGCATTCAGGGATTCGGGCGTCCAGCACCGTGAAAGATCGATGCGGTTATGCGTAAAAAGATCTGTAGTGAGTTCCTGGTTTGGAAAGATCCTCACATGTAGGTCTTCAAACAAACGATAGTATCCGGCTGGGCTCAGAGGCCTTCCAGCGAATTCATGAACGAACATGTTGTTGTGGATATGGCTGAATATGATGTGGCCATCATCGTGCATGACTCGCTTCGTCTCGTTAGCCAGAGCGATCTTGGAATTGATAAACTGGAATGTATCCGAGCAGACAACGTGGGAAAAAAAGCCGTTTGGAAAAGGAAGGGGATTATTAGCGTCCAGGCAAACGTAATTTCCCTTTGGAACGAAGTACTTTTTCGCAATATAGAGAAATGAGAAAGTATTGTCGGTGCCGATTATATGCGTTCCGTCGATGAACCGACTAAGTACAAAGGTACTGTGTCCAGCCCCGGACCCCACTTCCAACACATACCCGTGGTTTGTCATTGTTGTGGTCAACGCATAAATCGGAAGAAAGGGTTCCATGCCAAAACGATATTTGAGCCATTCACCCCAAAAACCAGATTCCAATGTAGATACCATATCGACAAACTTGACCTGCTGGTCCCGAATGACTTGCAACATCGGCCCCTTCATTCTCACGAGAATATCGGTCAACCTGTTCCGGTTAAACCTGAACAGAATGCGAGATAGCTTCCTTTGTATTGCTTTCAACAGTCCGAAGCTTGGCCAGTCCAGCGCAATAGCCAGTGCGGCGTTTTCGTCATGCTGTTCCAGTCGGGTTAGAATTGGAATGGTAAGATCATCCAACAGCAATCGTGGGATTCCCGAAAGAATGGGGAAGTGCCCACAATCGCACTCAAGAATTCCACTATGGACTTCTTCCTCATCTTCTGTCAGGACTGTGGACAGGTCGTATCCTGTTCCGCAGTATGGGCATGAAAGCTGTTTTAAAAGCGATCTTTTCATAGATATTTACCCATAGCGCCTATACTAGCTTAGCTGAGTAAAATAGCAATTTTGGGTAACTGGGGTGATGTCAAACAGACGACAGCGGGTTTCTTGGGCTTGCTGATGGCGCAAGGCGCCGCACCTGCTGAAAGCAAATTCCTATCCCTTGATCTCATCCAGGATGGATGCAACCTGATCTATGCGTTTGGCCCGGTCTGGCATCTCGTGGAAGAACTTTAGTTTATCAGCGCCATCCAGCTTGAACTCCTTGGGTCTGGTCTGGATAAGTTTTATCAGATGGACCGGGTCTATCTTGGGTTCCCCATCGAATATAATGCGTCCGGCATTGGGACCGGCCTCCAGTTTGCGGATACCCATGGGATTGGCCTTTAACTTCAACTGGGTTACACCTATCAGATAGCCTGCCTGTTCCGGCAGCAGGCCAAAACGGTCAATCATCTCCACCTGCAGCTCACGCAGTTCCTCCAGGGATTCGCTGCTGGCTATGCGCTTGTACAGCACCAGGCGTGTATGTACATCTGGTATGTAATCTTCAGGTATCAGGGCCGGGAGTTGCAGATCTATCTCCGCACCATGATCCAGGGGACGGTCCAGGTTGGGTTGTTGTCCTGCTTTCAGCGCCTTTACCGTGCGTTCCAGCAGTTCGGTATATAAGGTGTAGCCGATCTCGTGGATCTGTCCGCTCTGGCCTTCACCCAGCAGTTCGCCAGCGCCCCTGATCTCCAGGTCATGGGTCGCCAGGGTAAAGCCAGCGCCCAGGTCCTCCATGGACTCGATGGCCTCCAGGCGTTTCTTGGCATCTGGAGTCAGCCCTTTGGGAGGTGGTGTGAGCAGATAGGCATAGGCCCGATGATGGGATCTGCCCACTCGGCCTCTGAGCTGATGCAGTTGGGCCAGTCCCAGTTTGTCTGCGCGGTTTATGAGTATGGTATTGGCGCTCGGTACGTCGATGCCGCTTTCGATAATGGTGGTACACACCAGGATATTGAAGCGCTGGTGGTAGAAGTCCCGCATTATCGCTTCCAGCTCCCGTTCACGCATCTGGCCGTGGGCCACCTGAATGCGTACTCCCGGCATCAGGGTCTCCAGCTTATGCGCCATGTTTTCTATGGTGCTCACTTCATTATGCAGGAAGTAGACCTGGCCGCCGCGCTTTATCTCACGCTGACAGGCCTCGATGATGAGGGCATCATTCCACTGGCTGACAAAGGTCTTGATCGGGTGGCGCGCCACCGGGGGGGTGGCGATGATGGAGAGATCGTACAGCCCGGTCAAAGCCATATTCAGGGTGCGGGGAATAGGTGTGGCGGTAAGGGTAAGAATATCCACTTCGGCACGCAGGGCCTTGAGGCTCTCCTTGTGGCGCACTCCAAAGCGGTGTTCCTCATCGATGATCACCAGCCCCAACTGTTTGAACTTGATATCCTTCGACAGCAGTTTGTGGGTGCCCACCACGATGTCTATCTTGCCATCGGCCAGGCCATTGATTACCTGTTGCTGCTTCTTTGCGGTGCCAAATCGTGACAGGCTCTCCACCTGCACCGGCCAGTCGGCAAAGCGGTCAGCAAAGTTATGATAATGCTGTTGCACCAGTAGGGTGGTGGGTGCCAGGATCGCCACCTGCTTGTTGCCCTGTACCGCGGCGAAGGCGGCGCGCATGGCCACTTCGGTCTTGCCGAATCCAACATCGCCGCACACCACCCGTTCCATATGGCTGGGTGACTCCATATCGGATAGGACTGCATCTATGGCCTGCTGCTGGTCTGGAGTCTCTTCGAATTCAAAGTTGGCGGCGAAGCTGGTGTATTCATCACCGGGTTGTGGGAAGGCATAGCCTTTATTCACGGCGCGGCGGGCATAGATCTCAAGCAGTTCCGCTGCAACATCCCGTACCTTCTCGGCGGCCTTGCGCTTGGCACGCTCCCACTGGTCACCACCCAGGCGGTGCAGGGGGGCATTCTCCGGTGATGCCCCTGAGTAACGGCTGATGAGGTGCAGGGATGATACCGGGACATAGAGCTTGTCACCCTTGGCGTACTCCAGGGTGAGGAACTCGGTCTGCATGCCACCAACTTCCAGGGTTTGCAGCCCCATATAGCGTCCCACGCCATGATCTTCATGCACTGCCGGGGCGCCGATGTTCAGCTCGGTGAGATTGCGTACCACCTGATCCGAATCGCCAAACTTGGCCTTGCGCCTGCGCTCCTGTCGTACCACCTCTCCCAGGAGCTGGGTCTCGGTGATGACCACGATTCCCTGCTCTGGCAGCCACAGGCCCTGTTCCAGTGGCACCACGGTCAGCGCCAGTTCCAGGTCTGACTCTACAAACTCGGTCCAGCTATCCACCAGGGTGGTTTTGATGCCATAGCCGGTCAGGGTCTCGCGTAACATCTCGCGGCGACCGGTGCTCTCGGCTACAAACAGCACCCTGCCTGGTCTGCTCTCCAGGAACAGGTTTAAAGCAGCCGCCGGTTGTGCGGCCCGGGCCTGGA
>JANQEV010000103.1 GCA_028278145.1 Chromatiales bacterium
TAATGGCCTTAGTCCTTAGCAAGCAAGCCAACACAGCACGACCCCATGGACGGGGGAGGTAGAGCGACGCCAGGAGCCAAAGCCGAGATCTGGCACAAAGGCGCGTCCCGTATGGGTTTGCGCCAAATGGCGCGCTCGCTGTGTTGTGGCGCTTGCCGTATAGCTATGGCATGCGGCCTGCGCGCCACGCCTTGCGATCATCGCCATTTGAACACAAACTCGGCTCATCAGCGAATTAATCAGAGGTTCCTTAGATTACTTAGACTTGTAACACTTTCCTACGGAACCGGTGGCGCATACGGTACCATCGATCCAGATTGCCTTCTCCAACCGCGCGCCTTCCATCCTGGCGCCCCCCAGCCTACTGTTTTTCAGGTTGGCGAAAGTAAGGTCACTATTTCTCAGATCGGCATTGGTCAGATCGGCATTCTGCAGGTTTATCCCCTTCATGCGGGCCGAGTTGAACTCGGCATAGCTAAGATCTGAACCTGAAAGGTCGGCATACTGCATATCGGCCTGTTTAAAGACCGTTCCGGAGAGTTTCGCTGAGCGCATAATGCTGCTGTTGAGAATTGCACCTTCCATATTTGCCGATTCAGAACTGACCGCTTCCAGATAGCAGCTGCGCCAGTTAACTCCGGGAGCAGCCTTGGCATTGCAGTCTGGATCAGGGATAGCACTGGGTGCGCCAATGTATAACCCTACCCCAATCAGTAGCACAACCAGAATCGCGGAGGCGATTACACCGAGATAGGGGGTTCTGCGACTCTTCTTCTCTTCCCGCAACAGTTCCTGTTTGGCATTGCGGTGGCGTTGTATCAGCTCAGGCTCATCTTTGCGGCGCTGGCCCTTGCGAAGATTATCATACGCCTTGGCTTTCTCTTTACGCCTGCGTTCAACTCCAGTACGCTCATCCTCGCCCAAGTGTATCGGTAATACCTCATCCAGATGCCCTTCGGCAGCGGCCTTGCGCACCTCACGCGGAACCACTTCCGGTACATCCATCACTTGCTGCCAGTTCTTTCTGTCCATACTGACCTGGTCAGTTGGCTGTATGCGTCCGAGCAGGATAAAGCGGCGCAGGGTACCACTGGGAAAGGGTCCCTTGATCTTATTGGATCTACGGATGAACCATAGATTACGCTTTTTATCCTGTTCTGAATCTGCAGACATCTGTTATCCCCAGCTGCAACTCCATGATTAAACGAAAAATTTACCACGCATCTATAATTATATCGACAGCGTATGGGTACAACTTGAACATATTAGCCTTACAACGATCAATTATCCCGTGGTTTGGCCGATAAACTAGATACGTCCCTGGTCAATTCCAGTATCTACAACCAATAGAACAGTTGATGGAAATACCCAATCTCACAATCAGCTCCCGCATCAGCCTGGAATCCTCAGTTACCTCTTTACTGAAGAACCTGCAACCGGGACAGTTGTTGCATGCCAGCGTGTTGAGCGATTCAACACAAAACCTAGTTAAACTGAAGATTGGGACGGCCGAACTGATAGCCAGAACCCAGGTAAGCCTGCGGGCGGATCAACGCATTACCCTTGACGTTATCAAAGGCGGCGAGTTACCGGAACTACGTCTGGTGAAGGAGCCGGTGATAAGGGAGTACGCCACCGATGCACTGCGCTCTATCCTTCCCAGGCAGATCCCCATGCAGCGCCTGTATGCCAATCTGCAGGCGGTATATAACAACATTATGCGATCTCTGCCCCAGCCCGGTGCCGATCCCAAGCTACCGCAACCACCACTTGCCACTCCAGCGACATCACAACCCCGGGTTGGCATCCCAGTTACTGCAAAATCTGTAGCGGACAGGGAGATGTTGCAGGCACTGCAGACCATTACCGACCGCAGTACACAACCCGCAGTGGCAAAGCAGTTTGGACCTCAGCTGGTTCAGGCAGCACGCAATATTCTTGCTGCTGCTATCCCCAACTCCAGTAACATAACGCCGACCCAGCTACGTCAGGCCATTCTGGGCTATGGTCTGTTCATGGAGGCACAACTTGCCGCTGGCCAGCCTCCCGGCTCTAGCTTCAAAGGTGATCTGTTACAGCTGCTGTTTCAGGTTGGCAACCTGTTAAAGAAAGACCTGACCCAGCCACAGATGACACAGGTCACACCAGCACCTCAGAGCACCACTGCGGTAATGGAAACCGGATTTATCAAACTGCTGGAGTTATTATTCCGCCAGGCTGAGGGAGGGCTGGCACGTGTACACCTGAATCAGCTTGCATCTCTGCCTGCTGAAGACACCACTCGCCAGGCATGGCAATTTGAGGTTCCGGTACGGCATCAAGACCATGTGGACAGCTTTCTGATCAGACTAGAACAGGATCAGACAAACAGCCAGGGCAAATCAACTGAACCAATATGGTATGTCACCCTCACCTTCGATATTGAACCCCTGGGTCCGATCCAGGCCAAGATATCACTGCAAAACGAGGAGGTGTCTACCATGTTCCTGGCAGAGCGGGCCGACAGTGCTGAGTTACTGAATCAGCGCATGTCTGATCTGAACCAGGCATTCACCGACTCAGGTCTGACTGTGGGCAAGCTGTTTGCCCGTTTTGGGACCCCGGAGCCGGAACCGACTCCTGATGCAACTACATCACCACTCCTGGATGAAAAGGCATGAGCGGAGAACATATCAACCCATCAGATGTCGCAGTCGCACTACTCTACGATGGAGAGAATGCCCCACGTATTACAGCCAAGGGCCGGGGTGAGCTTGCAGAGCAGATCATTGCCCTGGCTGAAAAGCATGGTGTACCACTGCATGGTGATAAAGACCTGGCGGCCCTGCTTAGCCAGATACCACTGGGGGATGAGATCCCGGAACAACTGTATGTAGCCATTGCCCATGTGATCGCTTTTGCCTATCTGGTTTCGGGGAAGTTTCCGCCTGGGTTTCCTGTTGGCGAACCTGAGTCTGACTAGGTCCTGTTATTACTTGGCTGTCTGGTTTGGAGTCAGGTGGTCGTAGCTGCGATTTCTTAGTCTTGGTAATTAGTTTCACAGCCCATAAGCATCAGTGGGTTTTTATACTCTATGCGCTGGCTGTGAGTCCCTTTCTTTTGGTCGCTCAAAAGAAAGGGACGAAAGAAAAGAGCGCCCTGGTGTTCCACCCTTCGGGTACCCTGTGCTTCTCGTTTCCAGCGGG
>JANQEV010000112.1 GCA_028278145.1 Chromatiales bacterium
AGAAAAAGGTCGCAAAGAAAAAAGCAGCGGCTAAAAAGAAGGTAGCCAAGAAAAAGGTCGCAAAGAAAAAGACTGCGGCTAAAAAGAAGGTAGCCAAGAAGAAGGTTGCCAAAAAGAAAGTCGCAAAGAAAAAAGCAGCGGCTAAAAAGAAGGTAGCCAAGAAAAAGGTCGCAAAGAAAAAAGCAGCGGCTAAAAAGAAGGTAGCCAAGAAAAAGGTCGCAAAGAAAAAGACTGCGGCTAAAAAGAAAGTAGCCAAGAAGAAGGTTGCTAAAAAGAAAGCTAAGCTGAGACCGCGTAAGGTAACACCACGCAAAAAACGCTGAGAATCCAGCTTTTAATATCAGCAATAAAAAGGCCCGCATCTAGCGGGCCTTTTTTCATTTTTTTACTTATTAATCAATCTGATACGCAACCTGCACTGGCAAAAAGTTTATACGCAGGATTAAGTGATTCCTCTCTGCATGAGAGGCCGAACTGCTTCACTACCGCAGTAAGTTCGTGCCTCGACTCATGGTCAATATGTATTCCCATCAATACCCTTCCATACGCCGCCCCATGATTCCGATAATGGAATAGACTTATGTTCCAACGTCGCCCCAGATGCACTAAAAAGTCCATTAACGCCCCAGGTCGCTCAGGAAACTCTATGCGATATATACACTCCTCAACTACCGCTGGCGCATGCCCTCCCACCATATAACGTATGTGTAGTTTTGCCAGTTCATTCTCCGTCATATCAATGACTGCATAGCCCTTAGATTGAAGCTGCTCAATCAACTCATGCCGCTCCTGATCACCTCTGGTTAATTCAACACCTACAAAAATATGGGCCTGGTCCGCATCACAGTAGCGGTAATTAAACTCGGTTAAACTACGCTTCCCTAATGCACGACAGAATGCCAGGAAACTACCAGGACGCTCGGGTATTCTTACTGCAAGCAGCGCCTCACGACTTTCACCCAACTCGGCACGCTCAGCCACATGGCGCAACCGGTCAAAATTTATGTTTGCCCCACTGGAAATTGCCATCAAATGTTGATTTTGGATATTTTTTTCCTGTACGTATCTCTTTAAACCAGCAACAGCAAGCGCACCAGCTGGCTCTGCAACCGCCCGTGTATCATCAAATTGATCTTTTATTGCAGCACATATCTCATCGGTGGTTACCAGTACCACCTCATCCACCACCTTCTTGGCAACACGAAAGGTCTCCTTACCCACCTGCCGTACTGCTACGCCATCAGCAAAGATACCAACCTGTTTTAAACGCAGGCGTCGGTTTGCACTCAAGGCTCGTTGCAGTGATGGCGCATCCTCAGGCTCCACACCAATGACCTTAACTTCTGGATAAACATATTTAACGTAGGCCCCAACTCCTGCTATCAGACCACCACCTCCAACTGGCACAAAGATCGCGTGTGGAGGCTCGGAGTGTTGGCGCAACATCTCAACACCTATAGTTCCCTGACCAGCAATAACCTCCGGATCATCAAATGGATGCACAAAGGCCATCTTTTTTTTCTTTGAAAGCGCTATAGCATGCTCATAGGCATCATCGTAAGAGTCGCCGTGCAGAACTGCTACCCCACCAAGATCCTGCACTGAGCGTACCTTTATACTAGGTGTGGTTTTTGGCATAACAATAGTTGATTTGATACCTAACTTGCTGGCAGAAAGCGCCACACCCTGGGCATGATTACCAGCAGATGCGGTAATAACCCCTTTACTTCTCTCCTCTGCAGAGAGACTGCAGATCTTGTTATAGGCACCACGCAGTTTAAATGAGAATACAGATTGCAGATCTTCACGCTTCAGATAGATATCATTATTCAGCCGATCAGAAAGCTTCGCCATATGATCCAGTGGGGTCTCCCTCGCCACATCATATACTCTCGCTCTGAGTATCTTTTCTATATATCGCTCTGACATCTATATAGTTCCCCATCCAAGTTCAATTACTGGCCTCAAAATTGGAATTATATTCCTGTAAAACCACCTTAAATCCAACCCCATACAGCCTAAGCAAGCCCCTAATCAAAAACCATCATGACTTACATCTAACGCAAGGCTATCATAGTCAAAGCCAACAACCATACTGGAGTTATCAATGAGCTCAGATCAGCAGAAAAGAATTGCCGCAGAAGCCGCCCTGGAATATTTCGATGAAGGAATCATTGGGATTGGAACTGGCTCTACTGTAAATCATTTTATTGACCTTCTGTCTGATATAAAACACAGAGTGGAAGCTGCGGTCTCCAGTTCTGAAGCATCCACCAAGAGGCTTCAGGAGCACGGCATTCCAGTAATCAATCTTAATGCAGCCGGAGATCTGGAACTGTATGTGGATGGTGCTGATGAATCTAACCATCACCTGCAACTGATTAAAGGTGGCGGTGGCGCCTTAACAAGAGAGAAGATAATTGCCCAGGTTAGCAGGAAATTCATCTGTATCGCAGACGAGGGCAAACTGGTACGGAGACTGGGAGAGTTCCCTCTCCCGGTAGAGGTAATTCCCATGGCCCGCAGCCTGGTAGCCAGGGATCTGGTAAAACTTGGCGGCACCCCGGTTTGGCGCGAGGATTTCATTACCGATAACGGCAACCAGATTCTGGACGTGCATAATCTGGAAATCATGGAGCCTTTGGCAATGGAACAACAGATCAACAATATAACCGGTGTAGTAACTGTGGGCCTATTTGCCAAACGTCCTGCCGATATACTTATACTGGGAACTGATCAGGGCCCTAAAACCATAACGGTATAGACGTAAAGTATCTGAATGCCAACCTGAGCTGACGCATCTAACATACTGTTATGCAGCATATTTTCCAGAAAGCAATGACTGCCTTTGTTCAGGGCAAGATAAATGAGGCAAATAAAATATGTAAAGGGATTATCAAGCAGCAACCTACAGCACACCCAGCAATCCATTTGCTTGCGCTAACAGAAAAGCGCAAAGGCAGATATAATCAAGCCGTCAAAACCATCAACAAAGCCCTGAAACTGGCACCCACATCAGCAACTTACTGGAACAATCTTGGCGAAATCTGTCGCGAGATGGGAAATATTCCCAAGGCAATAGAGAGCTATAAGAAGGCCATTAATCACAAACATGACTATGCCGAAGCTTATACCAATTGGGGCGCACTACTGGTAAATCAAAAGAACTATACTGAAGCTGAAAAACACTTGGTAACAGCAATAGGCATAAATCCTCAGCTCGCAAACGCTCACTACAATCTAGGAGTTTTATTTACCGAAACCGGAGCACAAGAGCAGGCAAGAAAATCATTCAACAAGGCACTTGATATAGAGCCAGCTAATTTAGAAGCTCTAGTAAACCTCGCTGATCTCGACCAGTCTCAAAACAGATTCAGTGATGCAAAAGCCAGGTACCTGCAGGCAATCTCAATTGACCCTACAAATCTAGACACACATCTTAGCTTTGCTAGCCTGTGTAATAACCATGGATTTTATAATGAGGCGATCAAATATTATTCAATCGCCACAAAAATTGACCCAAAAAGCCTTGAGGCATGGCTTGGGCTGGGTAAATCCTTCCGTAACAGTGCTTACCTGGATGCATACCATGCATTCAATACAGCACTATCTATTAATGGAAAATCAAAGGAAGCAATGCTAGGCCTGGCAGGATGCATCTTATTTGACCTTGATAACACCAAAGCAATACAAATTCTCAGCCGTTACCAGAACACATTTGGCACAGATGCACACTTCAATCTGTTGATGGCAAATTTACATTTACATAATGGATCTTGTGACAAGGCCTATGCAGCAGCACGCAGTTGTCTTGCGACAGAACCTGACAACATCGACGCTTACCAGATTATTGCCAGAACTAGTACGACATCAAATATTGATAGCGACCTACAGGAGATGCTTAGATTATTTGACAAATCAATCGATAGCAAAGATGCACAATCAAACCTGGCTTTCTCAATCTTTAACATCATGGATAGAACAGGCGATTATGACTCCGCATTTGAATACCTGGAAAAAGCTAACCTGCTAAAAAAAGAAACTGTTGCCTGCAAATCAGCTTATCTACAAGAGATAGAAAAAAACCATTCCCAATTAAAGTCAGTATTCACTCACAATTTCATTCAAGATAACAAGCAATATGGGGACGATAGTGAAACTCCAATCTTTATTGTTGGATTACCACGCAGCGGAAAAACGGTTACTGAATCAGTACTGTGCAAAAACAGCCATGCAACTCCTGGAGGAGAATCAAGACAATTTACAGGTATCCTCCAATCAGTATTGAAAGATGCGCAACTCTCAACAGAACCAGAAAGCATTCCGAAACTGGATAAACAGCTGTTAACAACAATAGGCGAAAGATATCTAGAGAGTCTAAACAGAAGATTCAAGACATCTTGTCATGTAACCAACACTCTTCCAGGAAATGTTGCCAATCTAGGCACGATCAGCATTTGCCTACCCAAGGCAAAGATCATCTGGGTAGACAGGGCACAGCTGGACACCTGCTTCGACATGTATAGTAAAAATTTTGCCCGGGGTCATGAATATGCCTATGACCAGGAGACATTGGCAAGATACACCATACAGTTTAATACCCTTATGGAACACTGGGCCCAGGTAATCCCAGAGAACATTTTCAAACTTCAATTTGAAGAGTTCATCTCTGAGCCAGAAAAATGGTTAAGAAAGATTGTGGAGTTTTGCCAGTTGGATATAGGCACTTCTGTCAATAATGGCTCAGAAACAATAAGCCAAACAGGGCTCGATTATGAGTTGATCCCTAATAGAGAGGATATCTGTGGTATCTGGAAGCCGTATGAAAAACATCTGCAGCCACTAACACATACCCTTGAGCAGGAAGGCATCAACCCCCATAACTAGAGAGCCAACCCTTTCGGACAGTTGGACTCAGATCCCTTGAGTTTCACATCGCCACTCCTGTGCATCACTGCACCCACGGGTCGCTCATAAACAGATATCCCTATCCGTTCGCGACATTTGAATATCCATGTTCATCACATACCACCAGTGATGATGGAAGTGCAGGAGCAGTTTTCTGTCCGTACATCCTATACATCGCCGCTCCTGTACATCCCTGCACCCGCGGCATACGACCGCCAAGGATGGCGGAAGTGCAGAAAATGCAGGAGCAATTTTCTGTCCGTACATCCTGTACATAAAAAACGGGGCCCGAAGGCCCCGTTCGATCTCTCAGATTTAAAGCAACAACTTAGAAGTTGTGCCAGATACCCAGTGAGAGTGCATCGTAGTCACCAGCACTACCGGCTACATCTGAATCATAGTCGGTGTACAGTGCGTAGACCTTGGTACGCTTGCTCAGCTTGTGATCCAGGCCGATGGTGACCTGCTCTGGATCAGAACCGAGGATAGCGGTCTGAGTTGGGGTATCGTTATCAGCGGTGCCGTAGGCCAGCTTGAGTACGTTGTTACCGAAGGTGTAGCTACCGGAGAGCTGCCATACGTCGTAGTCAGCACCGACAGCACCACCAGTGTCTTCACCGTCTTCATAGATGAAACCAACGTGGAAGCCATTAGCGGTCCAACCCAGACCCAGACGCCACTTCTCTTCGTCATTACCAGCTGGAGCACCTACATATTCGTTGCTGTGCTCTTCATAGGCCAGAGATGCGAACCAAGGACCATTCTTATAGGTAGCAGCTACAGAAACCTGCTCTACGCCGTCAGCATCAACAGTAGATGCTGGACCGGTATCAGCATGGAAACCGATGGCTGCGCCGAAGGAGAAACCGTTCCAGTTCGGGCTGTAGTAGAAGATCTGCTCTTCCATACGGTGGTCGTCGAAACCGATCTGGTTGTTGTCACCCATGGTCATGCTGAAGATATCCAGCTTACCGGTGGACTTCTTGTATGGGCTGTCGTTATCACCGATACCAATCTTACCCCAGTCGCCGGCCAGACCAACGAAGGTGTTACGGCCGTTGGCAGCACCGCCAGCACCGGTGGAGTTGAAGTGGTTCTCAATCTGGAAGAAGGCACTCAGACCGTTACCCAGATCCTCGGTACCCTTGATACCGTAAGCACTCCAGTGATCGGTAGCCATCCAACCGTCGAAATCGGCATGGCCAAGACCGGCGTTGAAGTTAAAACCGGAACCGGCGCGGTTGTTTGGGTTACAGGCACCATCACAATCGATGTTTACGATGGCTGAGTGGATTCTGCCGTAGATGGTTACGTCACCAGCGGTGGCGGCCATAGGGGCTGCGACTGCGGTAGCGACTGCGGCTGCGAGAAGCTGCTTTTTCATTTCTTGAACTCCCGTTCTTGTGTGTTATGCAAACAAAAATAGATAAAATTCTGTCTAACGGTTGTAACTATAGACCCAGAAAACCAATTTTGCAACACTTTTTTTGAAAAAAACCACAATCCTTCAAATTGTTGCACAAATGACACAAATCCAGAGGGCTGTTTTTCACTTTAAACCCATTTTCTGCCTATACAGCAATCACATAACGTACTGTTAATTCAAGGAATTATCCAGAATTACAGACCCACATCAAAACCAGGCAGCAAAACGAGATATTTAAAATACGAAAACAATAAATTCAGACCAATACCCGCTTCACATAAAAAATTTTGTAAAAAAAACACGCCCGACAACAAAATTGTTGCATAAGAGTAGACAACCTCACACCATCCCTAACTCCCAGCTAATAGTGACCAGCACAAAAAACGGGACCAGAAGGTCCCGTTTTAGGCACATGCTCAAAGCAGAAACTTAGAACTTATGGATTATACCTAGAGAGAATACGTCCCAATCAGAATTGGCCGCATCATCATTATACTCGGTATATACGCCATAGAGCTTGGTGCGTTTACTCAGTTTATGATCCAGACCAATGCTCACCATCTGTTCGTCATCACTGGTGGCTACAGCATTTGCATATCTGTCGTTCTCACGATCGGCATATGCAAGCTTAAGGACATTGTTCCCAAAGGTGTAGCTACCAGAGAGCTGCCAAACATCATACTCCGCACCGTTAGCAACTTCCCGGTCTTCATAGACAAAGCCAACGTGGAAGCCATTAGCGGTCCAACCCAGACCCAGACGCCACTTCTCATCATCCTGGCCATTGGCATTAGCTGCCTGGCCCTGGCCTTCCTGGCTCATATCCTCCCTGGCCAGAGAGAAAAACCAGGGACCATTCTTATAGGAACCAGCTACTGAAACCGTTTCCACACCGTCGGCATCCACAGTAGCGCCGGTGGTATCTGAATGAAAACCAATTCCTACGCCGAAGGAGAAGCCATTCCAGTTCGGGCTGTAGTAGAAGATCTGCTCTTCCAGGCGCACATCATGAAAACCGATACCGGCATAGTCACCATACTGATCCCCGAACAGATCCAGCTTACCGGTTGATCTCTTGTATGGACTGTCGTTATCACCTATACCCAGCTTACCCAAGCTGCTGGCCAGGCCTACGAAGGTGTTACGGCTGTTGTTAGGACCACCAGCTCCCACGCTGTTGAACTCATTCTCTATCTGAAAGAAGGCGCTCAGGCCGTTACCCAGATCTTCCGTACCCTTGATTCCATATCTTGAGCTGTGGCTGCTAGTCATGGTTCCATCAAAACCGAGGTCTGCGGTGTCCATACCTGACCCACCGATTTCGTCTACGTTGGCATCGAAGTCGAAACTGGATATGGATGAGTGGAACTTACCGTAGATGGTCACATGACCATCAGCGCTAGCCACCATAGGCGCGGCAATTACACTACTGATTGCCACTGCAAGAAACTGCTTTTTCATTTGTTCACTCCAGAAAGTTAATTTTTTTATGTGGCGCCAGTATAGGGATTGAATATTACAGGATTATTTCTCAGGCGCCAGGTGTGGCAAAAAAGTTTACAGGACGGCCGCTTAGACACACAAACCAACATAACTTATTAATAATTCTGGTTATTTTTCAAGCAACAGTCTTAAATTAATGATGCAAAAACAACAATCCCCCTTATAGTACCGCCTCCCTGGTAGAGAAAAAAGTTCTATTCCAGGAGTGTCACTGTTAACGAAATCACCTGAAGTTATAGGCTGTTATCTGATTTACTGAAAATAGCTATTAACTATGATTGAGTATTACAAACTTTTTTCAGATCATTAGAGTCATATCAAAAAAATACCTGATTTAGCCAACCTCCACAGATAAGGCATCAATCAATGGTTTTAGATGCCGCTCATAGCGTCGCCATAATTGAACAGAATCACTGTAGATCTTCTTTCGCACCTGGGTACGACTCGCAGTCCTGACTGCACGGTTGGTCTTGTGGAACTGAAGGCAATTCTCATCCCACGGCAGTTCACAGAACTCAAGCAGACGACGAGTCATGCTCTCCTGGTCAGCAACTAACTCCTCATACTGAAAATCCAACATAAATCCCGGTAACACCCTGTGCCAGTGTCCCATCAGATCCTGATACAACCGGTAATAGCCACCGAGTTCACTTTGATCATGGGAGTAGTTGTGAAGTTCTTTGAAATCCTTCTTGAAGATCGAGAGGCAATTATCCATCGGATCACGCCGACAGTGGATGACCTTCGCATTGGGTAGCATCAATCGGATCATCCCTACATGGAGGAAGTTGTGGGGCAACTTGTCCGTCACCCGCTCTGTAGAACCACACTGCTCCTTGAGCCTATTTACATACTCTACACCCAGCTGTCTAAAATCATCATCGGTAAATTTTACCGCGATCCCCGGAAACCTTTTATACTCATTCGTATCGCACCGCTCCATTAACAGCTGTTTCAAATAGTTTAGCTCTCCAGCCCCAAATACCTGGGCGTGACTGGCGAGGATCTGTTCAGTTACGGTTGTTCCCGAACGTGGCATACCCAGGATGAATATTGGCGTCCGGTCTTCGATCCCACATCCGGAATGTTCTTGAAAAAATGCTGCATTAAAAACCTCCTTGAGCTTCAGAAAAAAAGCCTTGTCATCCTCCAGCTGGTATTCATAGCTGCGCCTTTTCAGCCCATTTCCGTCATCTAGATAGCCGAATGCCTTGTCGTATTCACCACCCTTCTCAAAGACGCTGGCCAGCCCGAAGGCCAACAACCGTTTATCTTCAACTGAAATCTCCCGATTCCTATACAGCTGCTCCAATTCAGCAACCTCACCATCTGAAGCATCTGGTGGATCAATACGCATCAGCATTACATGTACACCAGGATCATGTGGTTTGATCTTTAGCGCCTCATGGTAATACTCCCTTGCTTCGTCAAACCTCCCCTGGTTGACTAGAGCCACACCAAGGCTCTTCAAAACATCAAAATTGCCGGGGCTAATTTCAAGCGCCCGAACATAGGCCTCCACCGCCCCGTTTTCATCCCCCACATTAAAGAGCACCCTCCCATAATTAAGAAATGCCTCTGCAGATTTGGGATGGTACTCAGTAGCTTTACGAGCCAAAGCAATAGCTTCACCCTGGTTGCCTATTTCCATAATGGTGCAAGCCAGATTATTCAATACATCAATATTCTCTGGTTCGATCACCACTGCCTGGCGCAGATACCCCTCGGCCTTCTCAGGTTCTCCTCTACCAAGATGGAGCCCACCCAAATTTGACAGCGCCTCCACATGACTGGGAGCAATCTTGAGCGCGCGCTCCAGCATCTCCACTGCCTCGTCCAACCTATCAGACTGCCATAACACCAACCCGAGATTAGACAGTGACGTGGCGTTGTTCTGGTTAATCTCCAGAGATGCTCGCAGTGTTGTCTCTGCCTCACCCAACTTTCCAAGCTTAACCAGTACTGTGCCGAGGTCGTTGTAGATCCACTCATTTTTTGCATCAAGCCTGACGGCTTTCCGGAAAGCCTCAACTGCCTCATCCAGCTTCCCCTGCTCATCCAGCATCTTGCCCAGGTTATAATGCAGTTCTGCAATACCAGGTTTTAATGCTATGGCCTTGCGCAGCAGTTTTTCACCTTCAATTGATCGACCCTGCTGAAATACAACGATCCCCAATAACTGCAGAGCACTTATATTTTTCGGGTCCCTTGCCAAAATACTATTAAACAGTCGCTCTGCTTCCTGGAGGCGGCCAGACTGAAAAAGTGACATGCCTTGCTGCAGCGCCATTCGCACATCAGCCTGCGGGGCAGAAGCTGTACTTCCCGGAGGTCTTCTATGTGGGGGTTTTTGAGACTGGCGCTTCTTCTTTCTACCCATTTGTTATCCCATACTTTACGAAATCGCGATTTCTATGATCAGTGCACCAGTAATAAACACCAATCGATCAAACATCGACTGCCAATTCTAATTTACCAGCTGGTTTAAGGTAACATGTTTTGGAAGTGCGGCCACTGCAGAATCATTCTATCTAAATAACAACAAAGCCCGCAGAAGCGGGCTGAGTTTTGTTGAGGCTCTCATCCTGATCCCACAAACAATAAAGCCCGCTAATGCGGGCTTTATATTTGGCTGGGGACCGAGGATTACTCGGCCCATCCCGGGCCTCGCCCCTACGGGGCCGGCTACGCTACGCTTCGCCGTTCGGAATCGCTCCCGGCGATTCCGTCGAACCGAGGTTCTCATCCTAACTCCACAAACAATAAAGCCCGCTAATGCGGGCTTTATATTTGGCTGGGGACCGAGGATTCGAACCTCGACATGCGGAGTCAGAGTCCGGTGTCCTACCATTAGACGAGTCCCCAATTGTACTTTCTGCCCAGAACACAGGCAGAGAACAACGGAAATTAACGCTTGGAGTACTGAGGACGCTTACGAGCCTTGTGCAGACCAACCTTCTTACGCTCCACAGCACGTGCATCGCGGGTCAGGAAGCCAGCCTTGCGCAATGGGCTACGCAGTGACTCATCATAATCGGTTAGGGCACGGGCAATGCCGTGACGAATGGCACCGGCCTGTCCGGTGGTACCGCCACCGCGAACCGTGATCTGCAGATCAACCTTATCCAGCATATCCACTACTTCCAGAGCCTGACGTACTACCATGCGAGCGGTTTCGCGGCCAAAGAAATTATCCAGTGTACGGTTGTTAACAGTGATGTTGCCACTACCGGGGGCCAGGAATACGCGAGCAGTTGAGCTCTTGCGGCGTCCGGTTGCGTAGTTTTGTGCTTGTGCCATCTTTATCTATTCCAGATCTGAATGTTAGTTATGCAGCCGTGGCGCCTAGATGTCCAGGGGCTTTGGTTGCTGTGCCTCATGTCCATGTTCGGTGCCGGCATATACCCGCAATTTTTTGAACATGGCGCGCCCCAGGATGTTCTTTGGCAGCATGCCCTTTACTGCTTTTTCGATAACCTGCTCCGGAGCCTTTTCCAGAAGCTTGCCAAGACTGATTGACTTCAGATTGCCTATGTAACCAGTGTGGTGATAGTACATCTTGTCAGCCAGCTTGTTGCCGGTTACGCGAATCTTTTCTGCATTGATCACAACTATATAATCACCGGTATCCACGTGCGGGGTATACTCCGGCTTATGCTTGCCACGCAGGCGGCGTGCAATCTCAGTGGACAAACGGCCCAGTGTCTTGTCAGTGGCATCTACCAGATACCATTCGCGGCGCACTTCGGCCGGCTTTGTACTTACGGTCGTCATCTGACTCGCTCCGAAAGAGAACTCAACTTTATATATATCTACGTTTGATAAGGTGTTTGCCAGCTATCGACCAGCAACCAAATCACTCGAAAAAAGAGCGCGAATGTTACAGGACCCGCCAGAATTATACAAGAGCCCATGGGAAAAAAGCGCTGAAACAGACACTCTGCTGCTCCAGGGTGGAGATTTTGGCGGGATCAGGGATAATGCGCCAGTAGTTTCCTCTCTAACCCTTTGAAGCGTATATCAAACTTGTAGTTAACCATCAATGCCCTACCATCTACCACACTCATCAGCGACAGAATGAGAGCATGAATCCGGAACAGATGCTTGCTGAGGCCGATCGCTGCGTAAAATGCGGCTACTGCCTCCCCCACTGCCCCACCTACAGCCTCAGTGCAGACGAAGGGGAATCTCCACGTGGGCGCATTGCCCTGATTCAAGGGCTGATACAGGGGGTTGTCGACAGCCAGCGCCTGCACCAACACCTGGACTCCTGCCTGGCCTGTCGCGCCTGTGAATCAACCTGCCCCTCTGAGGTACGCTATGGCCGACTGATAACCGCAGTACGATCACTGCAACAGAGTAGAGGCAAAAAAACTGGGGCACTCCACAGACTCGGCCTCAACCTGTTGACTCGCGCGCCCTACACCCAGGCATTACCCGGTCTTGCTGGTGGCTATCAAAAACTTGGGGTATCGGCCCTGGCCGGGAGGTTTGGTGGAGATGCTGTGCGCCGCTTGCACACACTTTTACCAGACGAGATACAGGCAACCAAATGGAACCAGGTATACCCGGCCACTACCACCACAGCTGGACGTGTAGGCCTGTTTACCGGATGTATCGGACGCATTACCGACCGAGCGGCTCTTCTGGCTGGCATTAGACTCCTGAACCATCTTGGTTATGAAGTAATAGTACCACCAGCACAACGTTGCTGTGGTGCCATGCATCTACACAGTGGCGATCAGGCAGAAGCAGATGACCAGGCCAGGATCAATCAAGAGGCATTCATGGGACAAGGGCTTGAGGTTATTTTAGGGGTAGCCACCGGCTGTAGCGCCCGTATGGCAGAGTATTCACAGGATGGACACCAGCTTCCGGCACCCATGATGGATATCAGCAGCTTTCTCTCTAACTGCCCGGGATTCAGCAAACTACAACTGCAGCCACTGGACACAAGAGTAGCGCTACATACTCCATGCTCCATGAACAATATTCTGAAGGCCGGTTCTGCGCCCAAGATGCTACTACAACAGATACCGGAAATAGATCTGCAGGAACTGCCGGACAATGGGCTCTGCTGTGGTGCCGCCGGCCTCTATCTGTTAAGTCATCCAGATAATGCAGATGGATTACGCGCAGATAAGATCGCGGGTCTGCAACAAATCCAGGCAGAAATCCTGGTCACCTCCAATACCGGCTGTGCTCTGCATATGACAGCAGGTATACGCGCTACCGGCCTGGATGTGGAGGTGCTGCATCCAGTGGAATTGCTTTCCAGGCAACTACCCGAATAGACAGACTGCCAGAAACGCTATCGCTTATTCTGGCCTACAGTTAACCGGTCAGTAGGCCGGGATAAGCGCAGCGTTCCCGGCAGGACACTCATACATCCACCAGCTCAAATCCGTGTGTGATATCCACCGAGGCCCCTAGCATGATAGAGGCGGAACAGAACTTTTCTGCACTCAGCATCACTGCCCGCTCCACCGTCTTCTCCTTCAGACCGGGACCACCTACCTTGAAATGCACATGGATGCGAGTGAATACCTTGGGGTCCTCATCAGCCCGTTCAGCCTCGAGATCCACTTCACAGAAGCTGACCTCATGCCGGCCCTTGCGTAGGATATGCACCACATCAAACTGGGTGCAACCTCCGAGCCCCAACAGGATCATCTCCATGGGTCTGGTCCCTAAATTCCTCCCACCATGCTCTTCCGGACCATCCATCACCACGGCATGTCCACTACCTGCTTCCCCAACCATCAGGGTATTTTCCACCCATTTTACCCGCGCTTTCATTAATACCTCACTGGATTTTGCGATTTACTGCTAATATATTGACGGAAGCCACACTGAACGACAACAAAAACTGGTAGCCTTAGTATCTTTGTAGCCACAGGACAAGAGTCGCCACCAAATGACCATCATTCAACCACCACCACCAGAACCAGAATACCTGCAGCCATTCCTGTCATTTTGTCACCGCAGGAGATACCCGGCCAAGACCGAGATCATCCGTCCTGGTGATCCGGCTGACGTTTTGTACTACATAATCGAGGGTTCGGTAACTATTGTCATGGAGGACGAGGATGGCAGAGAGATTATCCTGACCTATCTGAACAAGGGTGAGTTCATCGGCGAGATGGGACTGTTTGTACCCCAGCCCCAGCGTAGCGTTCTGGTGCGCACCAGGACAGAGTGCGTACTGGCCGAGATCAGTTATAGCCGATTGGAACAGCTGTTCGACACAGATCTGAAGCAATATGCACGCTCCATTCTCTATGCCTTCGGAGCCCAGATGACCGAGCGCCTGCTTCACACCAGCCATAAGGTGGGACATCTGGCCTTCCTGGATGTTACGGGACGCATCGCCGGCACCCTGCTGGAACTGTGCAAACAGCCGGATGCCATGACCCATCCAGATGGTATGCAGATAAGAATCACCCGTCAGGAGATCGGACGTATCGTCGGCTGCTCCCGTGAAATGGCTGGCCGGGTACTAAAAACCCTGGAAGAGCAAGGCCTGATCAGCGTAAAGGGCAAGACTATTGTGGTATACGGAACCCGCTGATACGGAAAATCATCTACGGCTGGACCTGTAAGATTCTCTCACCACAGCTTTTTCCCAGCAGTACGCTGATAGCCCTGGGTACTAGCGGGAGATCTTTTCAGGAGAGAAGGTCACCACTCTGGACCCAGGATCGGCATGCTGCGCACTCTGAGATGGAGTGACATAGTGCCAGGTCACACCTATGGCCAGGACGGTGGCCAGGAACACTGCAGAGATCAAGCCCCAACTACCACGCTGGCTTTCCATAAGTGACGGCCTGGGTGCAATAGATTCCAGAATTTGTGTGTCGAGGACAACCTGGGTCTGTTCCACATCCAGATCAGGCTGCAGAATACCAGTAGCCTCCATATCGTTCTCTTGTACTTCAGACTCGTCCCGCAACACCACCTTGAGGTTACAGATAGCTCCCCTCTGCTCGATCTTGTTACGTAGACGAACGGCCTTTTCCAGAGTCAGATCACGCCGAATAATTGATGGCTCACCTGCCAGCAGTGGCATCACTCTGTCTTGCGTTATCCTGAACAGGCGGCTTAAATCGGCCACAACGTCCTGTGTCTGATAACCAGATACAACCATCCCGGTCAGAACAATGCGGTATCTCTCAACCTGCATCATATCTGCCCTTCTCATTATTGAGTGAGCCTGGTCACTAAATCCACCAGGACCAGTAACAGTAGCGGCTCGTTGCTGTATGACTGCCTAATCAACCATACCCAGAAATTTAGGATTTAGACGATTAGTCGTTAGATTCTACCTCAAGAATCACTCCAGCAACACCGGTAACTTCCACCCTGGTTCCTTCCGGACAGTCATCCCCGGTAATCTTCCAGGTACTATCATCCACCCGAATCTTGCCCTGGCCGTTCACAATGGGCTCTTCCAGGGTAAAAACCCGGCCTACATACTGCTCCCCACGTCGGTTCAGGCGCGGCTGATCTGTCTTGGTAGGATTACGCTTCAGATAGGCCCTCCAGATCGCGATACTTGCCACGCTGAAGACACCAAACAGTATGATCTGCATCTCCCAGGGAATCTCCGGAAAGAGCAGCACCAGCAAACCAACCACCCCGGCAGAAATACCCATCCACAGCATGAACACCATGGGAGACAGGACTTCAAAGATAATCAATACCACACCCAGCACCCACCAGTGCCAGTAGGTAATTTCTGACAAAAGATCCATCAGCCTTCACCTCCCTGTTTAGCGAAGGCATTTTTAGCGATCTCTGCAATACCAGCCACGGAACCGATCAGGCTGGATGCCTCCAGCGGCATCAGTACCACTTTCTGGTTTTCGGCCGAAGCTATGTTTTGCAGGGCCTCAGTATATTTCTGGGCCACGAAGTAGTTGATGGCTGTCACATCCCCCTTGGCAATGGCCTGGGAAACCATCATAGTGGCCTTGGCCTCTGCTTCAGCCAGACGCTCCCTGGCCTCAGCCTCACGGAAGGCCGCCTCCTTCTCACCTTCCGCCTCCAGGATCTTGGCCTGCTTCTCACCCTCAGCCTGCAGAATCTCCGACTGCCGCATACCCTCGGACTCCAAAATGGCGGCACGCTTGTCACGCTCCGCCTTCATCTGGCGCGCCATGGCGTCCACCAGATCTCGTGGTGGGGTGATATCTTTGATCTCGATCCTGGTTACCTTGATACCCCAGGGGGTAGTGGCATCATCCACCACACTCAGAAGCTGGGCATTGATGCTGTCTCGCTCAGAGAGAAGCATATCCAGATCCATGGAACCCATTACCGTACGAATATTGGTAATGGTGAGATTCATGATCGCACGATAGAGATCATTAACTTCATAGGCCGCCTTGGCGGCATCCAGTACCTGGAAGAACACCACACCGTCCACCCGTACCATGGCGTTGTCCTTGGAGATGACTTCCTGACTCTCCACGTCCATTACCTGTTCCATCATGTTCATCTTGGCACCGATGGTATCAACTACCGGAACAATCAGATTCAAACCTGGAGCCAGCGTCTTGGTATAGCGACCAAAGCGCTCCACTGTGTACTCCATACCTTGCGGTACCCGTTTGGCCCCAAGTACAACGATAATCACCGCCAGCACAACGATGACAATGGCAAATTCACCCATGCGGAATCCCTCCTATAAATTAATGTATTTTGAATACCAGTATACTCGCTTCACACTGGCTGCATAGTGGTGAAACAGCAGCAAGCTTTACCTGTTACACTTACTTAACATGCAACAACCTTTTGAGTACAGATGAGCAGTTCTATTCAGAAACCTCCCAAATCCCTGTTACGCAGGGTGGGCCGCGCCATAGCAGATTACAGCATGGTCCGCGAAGGCGACCGCATCCTGCTGGGTGTATCGGGGGGCAAAGACTCCTTGTCACTACTACAGATCCTGGCCCATCTACGGACCTATGCACCGGTCAAATTCGACCTGGGAATAGTCACCGTAGACCCTGAGGTGGACGGTTTTGATCCAAGCTCACTGAAGAGGTACTACTCCAACCTTGGAATCCCATACCATTACCAGCAACAGCCGATCATGGAACAGGCCAAAGAGCATATGGATGGGGACTCGTTCTGTGCCTACTGTGCACGCATGAAGCGGGGAATCATGTACAGCACCTGTCGCAAACACGGATACAATGTCCTGGCCCTGGCCCAGCACCTGGATGATCTGGCCGAGAGTCTGCTCATGTCCATGTTTCATGGCGGCCAGCTACGTACCATGAAGGCCCACTACGTCAATGATGATGGCGATATTCGCATCATCCGCCCATTGGTCTACTGCCGCGAGACCCAGACAGGCAGCTTTGCCCAGGAAGCAGGACTTCCTATCATTCCCGACAGCTGTCCAGTCTGCTTTGATATGCCAACCCAACGCCAGCACATGAAGGAACTGTTACATCGTGAAGAGCAGGAGAACCATCATCTGTATGCCAATTTGCTGCATGCCATGCGTCCTTTAATGGATGAGACACCACCGGCCTCAGCCACAAGAAGAAAAAGTCAGAACGACTAAGTATTGATAAACCTTGATGAGACTATATATTGGGGTAACCTAATCTACTGCCTATCTGGAGAAAGCAGCATGAAATCCAGCCTGATCATTGTCCTCTCATCCCTATTACTCTCTCTTACGGTAGAGGCCAACCCCCCACTGGAGACTGCCAAGTCTGAATATCGTGAAATCCCCCTGGAGCATCTCCTGGATGGAGTGGTGGAAGCGGTCCACCAGGGTACCCTCTCTGCCCAGATCCAGGGCCAGGTATTGGAGATCATGTTCGATGTGGATGACTTTGTAGAAAAGGACAGCATAGTGATCCGGCTACGGGATACAGAACAACAGGCGGCCCTGGTGAAGGCCCGGGCAGAACTCAGCACCGCAACTGCCCGTCTGAATGAGGCGGAAAAAGAGAAGAAGCGCATTGCGGCGGTGTTCAAAAAAGGCTCGATCTCAGGCTCAGAGCTGGACCAGGCCAATGCCAGCCTGGAGGAGGCCATAGGCCGCCATAAAGCCGCTGTAGCCGGATTGTGGCAGGCCCAGGAGCAGCTGGAATACACCTGGATAAAGGCCCCATTTTCCGGCATCGTCACCCAGCGCCATATTGAGGTAGGTGATACCGCCAATCCCGGGCAACGCCTTATCAGTGGTTTGTCACTAGACGAGTTACGGGTCAGCGTAAATGTACCTCAGAGCCTTATCCCAACCATCAGGAAAAGAGGCAAGGCCAGGATAAACCTACCGGACAAGAAGATAGTCGAGGCAACCAGCCTGACCATATTCCCTTATGCCCAGAGTGGCAGTAACACCTTCAAGGTGCGATTGGGACTTCCACAGGACATCACTGGACTGTTCCCGGGAATGTTCATCAAGACCACCTTCCTGATCGGCAAGCAGAAACACCTGCTTATCCCACAACAGACAGTGGTATTCCGCGGCGAGGTAACCGGAACCTACGTGGTAACCCCGAATGGAAAAATCAGCTTCCGCTATATCCGACTGGGCCACAAAACCGAAGATGGAATGATCTCTATCCTGGCCGGCCTCTCTCCAGGTGAACAGGTTGCACTGGACCCGGTGGCCGCAGGGACCAGGCTCAAACGGCAGATCAAGGAGAACAACGGTGGATAAACAAGGAATATCCGGCCGTATCGCCCAGAGCTTCCTTACCACCAGTATCACTCCGTTATTGGCTTTGGTAGGACTCCTGTTAGGGGTGTTTGCTGTCATGATCACGCCACGGGAGGAAGAACCACAGATTGATGTGACCTTCGCTAATATCTTCATACCATTTCCCGGCGCCACCGCAACCGAGATTGAAAGCCTGGTGGCAGCCCCGGCGGAACAGGTGATGTCAGAGATCGAGGGAGTAAAACATATCTACTCCACCTCCCGCCCCGGCATGGCAGTATTGACGGTGCGGTATAAAGTTGGTGTAGATCGCTCTGATGCCATCCTGCGCCTCTACAACAAGGTCTATTCCAAGCAGGACTGGCTACCAGCCAATCTGGGTGTAGGTCAGCCCATCATCAAGCCCAAGGGCATTGATGATGTACCCATAATCACCGCCACCCTGTGGTCGGATAATCCAGAGATAGGTGGCTACGAACTGGGACAGGTAGCCCACGCTATCGAGGCCGAGCTGAAACGGGTACCTGGTACCAGAGACATCTACACTGTAGGTGAACCAGACCGGGTGGTCAGCGTGTTACTGGACCCCCAGGCCCTGGCCGGCTACAACATAAGCCTGAACAATCTGCAGCGGGCACTAGCTGCTGCCAATACAGTACAGGACAATCTCAGTCTCACTAAAGATAACCATGAAATCCTGGTGCAGGCCGGAACCTTCCTCTCTAACGCACACCAGGTTGGAAATCTGGTAGTAGGAGCACATGAAGGACAACCCGTGTTTCTGCGTGATGTAGCTGAGGTCAAACATGGCCCGGATCAACCCAAACAGTATGTCTGGATTGGAAGCGGACCGGCATCAAACGAAAAACTGCTCTCGAAGCACGGCACCTTGCCGGCAGTCACCATTGCCATCGCTAAAAAACCAGGTACCAATGCAGTTAACATTGCCAACGCCGTAATCGACCGCTTCCAGCAGCTGGATGGCATATTCATTCCGGAAGGAGTTCACACCAGCATCACACGCAACTATGGCGCTACTGCCGATGCCAAGGCCAAAAAACTAATCAGCAAGCTGGCCTTTGCCACTGCATCTGTAGTGTTACTAGTACTGATTGCCCTGGGTTGGCGCGAGGCAATTATTGTAGGCACCGCTGTGGTGGTCACACTGGCCATAACCCTGTTCGCCTCCTGGGCCTGGGGCTTCACCCTGAACCGGGTATCCCTGTTTGCCCTGATATTCTCCATCGGTATCCTGGTGGATGATGCAATCGTAGTAGTGGAGAACATTCATCGCCATATCAGCCTGGGCGCCAAGAACCTGCTAGAGGCCATCCCCCTTGCAGTGGACGAGGTAGGCGGCCCAACCATACTGGCGACCTTTACCGTAATCGCAGCCCTGATGCCTATGGCCTTTGTTACCGGCCTGATGGGACCCTATATGAGCCCCATACCCATCAATGCCTCCATGGGCATGCTGATATCACTACTGGTGGCTTTTATCCTCACCCCCTGGCTCACCAACAAGGCCCTCGCCGGCCATGCCCACAAACTGGCGGGGCACGCTGAGGAAGATCACAGCAATACATTTTCCAACAGGGTATTCCAGCGCCTGATGTCGCCATTTCTGCAACCCCGGGGCGGGCGTATCAAGCGAGTGCTGTTACTGGCATCGGTTCTACTGATGATAGGTGGATCGGTATATCTGGTTGTATCCAAGTCAGTAATCCTGAAGATGCTGCCCTTCGACAATAAATCGGAGTTCCAGATCGTTCTGGATATGCCAGAGGGAAGCAGCTTGGAGCAGACCGCCAGGGTATTGAACGAGATGGGCAGCTTTCTACAGACCGTACCCGAAGTCACCAACTACCAGGCCTACGCCGGCACCTCTGCCCCCATAAGCTTCAATGGCCTGGTGCGTCAGTACTATCTGCGAGAAGGCCCCAATCTGGGTGATATCCAGGTAAACCTGCTGGACAAAAGCCAGCGGGAACGCCAGAGCCACGAGATTGCCCTGGCGGTACGTGCGCCTATCCAGGCCATAGCCAGTAAATATCAGGGCAATGCCAAGGTGGTAGAACTCCCTCCCGGACCACCTGTTATGTCACCCCTGGTAGCCGAGGTGTATGGTGTGGACTACCAGGGTCAGATCGACATTGCCAAACAACTGCGGAACACCTTCACCAGCACGGCTGATGTGATCGATATTGATGACAGCGTGGAGTTTCCATCAGACAAACTATTGGTATGGGTAGACCGTACCAAGGCAGCACTACTGGGAGTATCCCAGGATAGCGTATCCACTGCCCTGGCCACCGTTATGGGTGGTAGTGACATGACCTTTCTGCACAGCAAGAACCTTAAGTATGCAGTACCAATCCGAGTCAAGTATGCCGAGGCAGACAAGGCGGATCTGGAACAGGTATTGTCACTGAAGGTCCCCAGCATAAGTGGTGATCCGGTACCGCTATCAGAGATCGTCAAGGTGATCCCAACCCAGCGTGAACACTCTATCCACCATAAGGATCTGTTGCCGGTAGTATATGTAACCGGAGATATGGCCGGTGAAACAGACAGCCCTCTGTACGGCATGTTTGCCATATCCGACACCATTGAACAGCAGAACCAGCTGGAGCAGTGGTTTATCTCTCAACCGGAGAATCCTTACTCCTACAGCCTGAAGTGGGACGGGGAGTGGCAGATCACCTACGACACCTTCCGCGACATGGGTATCGCCTACTCCATTGGGCTGCTGCTAATCTACCTGCTGGTGGTAGCCCAGTTCCGCTCCTATCTGGTACCCCTGGTGATTATGGCGCCTATCCCCCTGACCATCATCGGTATCCTGCCAGGGCATGCCATCCTGGGGGCACAGTTCACCGCTACATCCATGATCGGCATGATCGCCCTGGCCGGCATCATCGTGCGCAACTCCATCCTGCTGGTGGACTTCGTGAACCAGCAGGTGCGAGAGGGCATGGCCCTGGAGGAGGCAGTAATCAAATCCGCAGTGGTCCGGGCCAAGCCAATTATCCTTACCGCGGTGGCGGCTATGGCTGGTGCCTTCTTTATCCTGGATGATCCTATCTTCAGTGGTCTGGCGGTGTCGCTCATCTTTGGACTGTTTGTCTCCACGGTGTTGACGTTGATAGTTATTCCGGTGGTTTATTTTGCTGTGATGCAGAAGCGGGTGGAGCAGATTAGGAACGGTCTAGGCTGATACTTTTTTAGTTCAGTAATTAGTTTTGCAGCCTAGCTACTTAAGTGAATTGTCTTTACTCCAAACGCTGGCTGCAAGTCCCTTTCTTTTGGTCGCTCAAAAGAAAGGGACGAAAGAAAATAGCGCCCTGGTGTTCCACCCTTCGGGTACCCTGTGCTTCTCGTTCCAGCGGGGCTGTCCATAAGGGGCATCCTGCCCCGATGGACAGGACCGACATCCATGTCGGTCCCCTTCGGGCCTTTCCGCTTCCAACTGCGATGCTCGGTGTAACACAAGGGTTAGTTGGTGGTTATTTCTAGTTCACAACTATTTAGATGGATTGAGTGGTTGTATATTTTTGCGTGATTTAGAAAAGAGTTGTTTTAATCTCCTCCGACGTAGCCGAGTACCGGAACCGATACAGGATCAGGCCCGCAGGGGCGCCACTAGGTAGGATCGTAGGCCAGAATAAGCGCTAGCGTTTCTGGCAATTGAATGAATCTCTTCATTAATATCCATAAAGCCGGGAACGTTATGCTTATCCCGGCCTACCTATCTCCCTCTCAACCTGGGAGCCCTGGAGCGGTGAGGAACGCAGGGAATCCCGTAGGGGCAAGTCGTGGAGTGTCCTTTTCTTTCGCCTATTTCTTTTGGACAAGCAAAAGAAATAGGCTCGCTGCCTTCGCTAGGAAGCAATAAAAAAAGCATAGAGTGTATTGGCAGCGAAACTACTTACTTGCTTCTGATAGATGATGAATTAAACAAGATAGATCTGATCAAGGTAAAAGTCAGGTCTGGTTCTGATCTCTATCCCGGAAACAACAGCCACGGTACAAGCCTTCCATGACGCGCCCATCCTGCCTCGCATCCCTGCGTGGCGTTCGCAATGCTGCGTTGGTCCACTGGACCAACAGTCATTGCTTACCCCCCTGCCAACTGCCCAAAAATCTTAAACCCAGCCAGATAGGTACCAATAGCCGAACCAAAGGTACTAAACAGAAACACCAACAGAGTGCGTGACACCCTATTCTTCCACCATCCCTTGAGATGGGTAGTATCATGGCGCAGTTCACCAAAATCCCCCACCCGAGGTTTGCGCAGATAGATCTCCACCGCCGCCGTTACCATACCAGCACCCACGGTAGGATTCAGAGAAGTAATAGGCGCTGCCAGAAACGCAGTAATAGTGGTAATGGGATGAGCCCCGGCGATAAGCGCCCCCAGGGCCGAAAGGCCGCCATTGATCAGCACCCAGTCTGCCACCAGACCCCAACCAAGCTCAGGACTGCGTGAGAAACCAATGGCGAAACCAGTTAGGATCAGAGCCACGATCAGCCAGGGAATAAGCTTGGGCCACTTCTTAGGCTCCGGTATCTTATCCAGCTCTGAAACCGTCTCCTGGAGAGATTCCATACCCTGTTCCAGGTAACGCCTGATCCCCTGCATATGACCAGCACCAACCACGGCCAGGATGCTGTTATGTCCATCCTTCTGCATATCCTCCAACAGCCGGGCGGCCATGTAGCGATCACGCTCGTCGATAAGTGGCAGATAGAGGTCCTGTCGATCTTCGGCAAACTCGGCAAAGGTGGTCTCCAGGATATCCCCCTCCTTCAAGCGCTCCACCTCTTCCTCATCCACATCCTCCTTGGAGAGCAGACTTGCCACCAGCCCGGAGAACAGGTTGAAACGTTGCCACCAGGCAACGTTGCTTGCCACCCGCTTCAGGGTAACCCCTATCTCACGATCTATCAGCAGTACCGGGCTATGGTTTTCACGGGCATAGTTCACAGCTTCACGCTGCTCTGCACCTGGCTCTATCCCGAACTGTTCTGCCAGGCGCTGCTGATAGGCACCCAGGGCCAGGCTGGCTGCCACCATGGTGCCCTTGCCCTCTTTCAACACCCGGAACAGATCCATCCGCGCCAACGCATCCGGATCGATAATGGCGTTGTACCTGCTGGG
>JANQEV010000064.1 GCA_028278145.1 Chromatiales bacterium
TTGCTGAGGTGCGTAAACTGGCAGAGCGCAGTCAGGTAGCTGCCTCCGAGATTGGTGAGATGGCAGGTAGCAGTGTGGATATTGCACAAAAGGCCGGTGCGCTGTTGGAAAAAATGTTGCCGGATATCAACAGAACTGCCGAGCTGGTACAAGAGATTACTGCCAGTTCAGAAGAACAGGCGGCCGGGGCTGGCCAGATTACCACTGCCATGTCTCAGCTTGATCAGGTAACGCAGCAGACTG
Source organism: Chromatiales bacterium (assembly GCA_028278145.1). Lineage (GTDB taxonomy): Bacteria > Pseudomonadota > Gammaproteobacteria > Chromatiales > Chromatiaceae > JAAGZL01. Next base: position 244 of record JANQEV010000064.1, read on the forward strand.
CATCTTCATCTGAGGAGTTGTCTGCTACCGCAGATGAGCTGCGTGGACAAGCAGAGCAGCTGCAGCGGATGATTGGTTTCTTCAGTGTTGCACAGACAGCTATGTTGTCGAAGGATCAGCCAAGTTCTGCAAAAGGAAGTAATGGTGGACAAGACCCAGCGCTAAATATTCCTGCCCAGACAGATTCGATCAAGGCACCTGATGAAGCAAAGTTTGAGCGGTTCTGATGCGTCAATGGAGAAAGTTATGAATGCAACAAAATCCGAACAGACAGCGGTAGATGAGATAGAGGTCGAGTTGCAGGCTGGAGATGAGCGTCAGTTTCTCACTTTTCTTCTGGCTGGAGAAACCTACGGTATTGATATTCGGCATATAAAGGAGATTACCGAATACGCCACTATTACTCAGGTGCCGATGATGCCGGAGTTCATAGCCGGGGTTACCAATCTACGCGGTAACGTGGTCCCGGTAATCGACCTGGCGGTACGTTTTAGCGGTGCTCCGGTCGAGCCGGGAAAACGTACCAGTATTATCATTATCGAATTGCCGAATGGTGAAAGCCTGATCCAGATTGGCATTATTGTGGATGAGGTAAGTGAAGTGTTAGAGCTGACCAGTAGTGAAATTGAACCTCCACCAACTTTTGGTGCACGTATCCGTACTGACTTTATTAGCGGTATGGGCAGAGTAAATGGTCTGTTTCTGGTACTGCTTGATGTGGAGCATGTGCTGTCGATCGATGAGTTATCAGAGATTCAGAGTATGTCTGAACATGAAAAGACTACTTAGACGATGGAGAGATCTAGAGTTGTCTGATTGGTTGTAACCTTGAAGGTAAGTATTGATGTCCATACCGGATGATACCGTTTTAGGAGTTACCAGGGATTCACCCGCTCAGTGGGCTGCAAAGCCACTCTATAGCCTCAGTGATCAAGCATTTGAGCATTTTCGCAAATTTCTTCTGGATACATCAGGGATCACCCTGTCGGATCAGAAAAAAACCATGGTGGTTGCCCGCCTGAGCAGGCGATTACGTGACCATAACCTGACCTGCTTTAATGAGTATATCGAACTGATCTCCAGTGGTGCACTACCAAATGAGCGTCAGGTGGTACTGAATCTCCTTACCACCAATGAGACATATTTCTTCCGGGAGCCGATGCATTTTCAGTATTTGGCTGAGAGAATTTTACCTGAACATCAAACAAGTCGGCCATTACGTATATGGAGTGCTGCCAGTTCTTCAGGGGAAGAGGCCTATAGTATTGCCATGCTCTTGGCCGATAAGCTTGGCAATAATCCCTGGGAGGTTTTTGGTTCAGATATCAGTACTCGTGTCCTGGAAAAGGCGCGCTCTGGACACTACCGTATGGAGCGTATCGATGGCATCCCCCAGGAATATCTCAAGCGGTTCTGCCTGAAAGGTACTGGTGAGTACGCGGACACCCTGCTCATCGATCGTTCGCTGCGTGAACGGGTAAGTTTTCAAGAGATCAATCTAATGCAGCCAATACAAGGCATAGGCCAGTTCGATGTGATTTTTCTGCGTAATGTATTGATCTATTTTGACACTAAGACCAAAGGCCAGGTGGTAGCACGTATGCTGCCATTACTGAAGCCTGGGGGTTATTTCATAATTGGGCATTCAGAGTCTCTTAAGGGAATCAATGATGACCTGAAGCCGGTTGCACCAACGATATATCGTAAGCCATTGAGCAACAGCAAGTAGTAGAGGGGATGACGTGCAGCACGCTGAGCACAAGATATTTCTACATCCAGGAGAATTTCGTTTCACCAATTCTGGTGTTCATCTGCACACTGTACTCGGTTCCTGTATTGCAATTACCCTGTGGCATCCGCGCATAAGGGTTGGTGGTATGTGCCACTTTGTACTTCCCAGTCGCCCCTATGGTGTACCTGGCAGCTCAAGTGAGTTGGATGGCAGATATGCACCAGAGGCAATGCAGTTATTTGAGCAGGCGGCGGATCTATATGGAGTACCTCTAGACCAGTATCAGGCCAAGGTCTTTGGCGGTGCCAATGTGCATGCCATGGAGATAGAGTATCCAGACTACTATGTTGGAACTCGCAATGCAGAACAAGCTATGAGCATGCTGATGGAACGCAATATTGAAATCCTCACCATGCATGTCGGTGAGACAGGTAATCGCCGTATTGTTATGGATGTCAGTAATGGCGATGTCTGGGTAAAACATCAACAGGTAGACGGTTGTTATCATAGATCCATGAATGGAAGGAATTAATGGCAAATAAGAAAAAAGTCCTGATTGTAGATGATTCAGCTGTGGTACGACAGGTGCTCAAGTCTACTTTGGAAAGCGCTTCAGATTTAGAGATTATGGCAGCGGTGCAGGACCCAATATTTGCCATGACGCGAATGGAAAAAAATTGGCCGGATGTGATCGTATTGGATATTGAGATGCCACGAATGGATGGGCTGACGTTCCTCAAGAAAATCATGGAAGAGCGGCCAACCCCAGTGGTTATGTGCTCCACGCTGACAGAACAGGGCTCAAGTGCCAGCATGCAAGCACTCTCGTATGGGGCAGTTGGAATAGTGACCAAGCCAAAAGTGGGTGTGAAAGGCTTCCTGAGCGATTCCGCTGCCGAGTTGATTGAAACCGTGCGCAGTGCTGCTAGCTCTAATCTGAAAGCGCTGAAAAATAGTGTTGCAGCTTCTAAGAGCGTCACTCCCAAGAAGAAGGTTGCTCCCAAGTTGAATGCCGATGCTGTTCTGTCTAAAGGTAGATCTGCACCTGGTACGGTTTCCACTGATAAAGTCATTGCTATCGGCACTTCAACCGGGGGTACCCAGGCCCTTGAGGCTATACTCCCTGAACTGCCGGCAGATACTCCGCCTATTGTTGTGGTGCAACATATGCCGGAAAAATTCACCAAGGCGTTTGCCGAACGCCTGAATAAGCTGTGTCCCATGGAGGTAAAAGAGGCGGAGGATAATGATTCTGTGACATCTGGGAGGGTGCTGATTGCACCAGGTGGGCGCCATATGTTACTGCAGAAAAATGGGCCTAGGCTGACTGTACAGGTCAAGGATGGGCCATTGGTCAGCCGTCACAAACCATCGGTAGATGTGTTGTTTCGCTCTGTAGCCAAGACTGTAGGTAAAAACACACTCGGCATCATTATGACTGGGATGGGTGATGATGGGGCAGCTGGATTGAAAGAGATTCATGATACCGGTGCGATGACACTGGCTCAGAACGAGGCTAGCTGCGTAGTGTACGGTATGCCAGATATGGCAGTTAAACGTGGGGCTGTTAACAAGGAGATTGCCCTGGATTCTATACCGCGTGAGATTGTTTCATTCAATAGTTGATGAGTTCACTCCAGAAATAGCAGATAAATGGAGTAACTTGTCTTAAAAAAAGTCATATCAATTTGGCGCCGATCCTGCAGCTACAACCGAGATAGTAGTGATATAATGTAAATCTTGTATCATCTTTCCTCTGTAATCTGTTGGCCGAATTGTAAATGAAGTATCTGTACGATCTGCACACCCACTCCACTGCCTCTGACGGTACCATGTCTCCTACTGACTTGGTGCAGCGTGCGAAATTGGCAGGAGTAACAGTGCTGGCCTTAACCGATCATGACTCCACTGATGGTATTGCAGAAGCCAAGATTGCCGCTATGCGTCTTGGTATAGACCTGATCCCAGGGGTTGAGATATCAGTAACCTGGGGGCCATATGTGATCCACGTGGTAGGTTTGGGCATTGATATCGGGTGTCAGTTGTTGCAACAAGGTCTGTCCAGCCTGCGAGAACAGCGTGAAGAACGAGCGCTGGAGATGGGTCGGCGCCTGGATAAAAGTGGAATCAGAGGGGCCTATGCCGGGGCCAAGGCCTTCTCCAATGGGTGTCTGATCAGTCGTACCCATTTTGCCCGGTTTCTGGTTGATCAAGGCTACGCAGAAGATATGGCCAAGGTGTTTAAGAAGTATATCGTTCGGGGCAAACCGGGCTATGTGCCTGGCAGCTGGGCCAGCCTGGAGGAGGTGGTAACCTGGATCAAGGCGGCAGGCGGACAGTGTGTCATCGCCCACCCGGCAAGGTATCCCTTTACCCGTACTAAACTGCGCAGCCTGTTCGAAGAGTTTGTGGATCTTGGTGGTGACGCTATTGAGGTGGTGTCTGGCAACTATACCAGGGATAATTGTCTGACTATGGCGCGGCATGCCATGGACTTTGGACTGATGGGTTCAGTAGGGTCAGATTTTCACGGTCCGGAACACTCCAGGATAGAGGTGGGACGGATGCTGGATCTCCCAGATGGTGTCACCCCAATATGGCACAACTGGAACCGACAGGATCTAGCGATCTCATTCTAACTAAATAATAAACAACGACTATTTCACTATTCCTGCATTATGGCGCAGTTCTTCCATATTCATCCAGAAAATCCCCAGCCACGTCTTATTAAGCAGACGGTGGAGATCATTCGCCGTGGTGGTCTGGTGATCTACCCCACGGATTCCAGCTATGCCCTGGGTTGTCATATCGGTGACAAGGGCGCCATGGATCGTATCCGCCGTATCCGTCGGCTGGACGATAAACACAACTTTACCCTGGTGTGCCGGGATCTATCCGAGATTGCCACCTATGCTCGGGTGGATAATCAACACTACCGCATGCTGAAATCCCTCACTCCAGGTCCATATACCTTCATCCATAAGGCCACCAAGCAGGTGCCAAGACGGTTGCAGAACGTCAAGCGCAAGACCATTGGCATCCGTGTCCCGGACAATACCATTGTGCAGCATCTTCTGGATGAGTTGGGTGAGCCACTTATGAGTTCCACCCTGATCCTGCCTGGCGAAGAATATCCTATGACCGATCCCTATGAGATGCGCGACATCCTGGACCATGAGGTAGATGTGATCATTGATGGCGGGCACTGTGGTTTCGAGGCCACCACGGTACTGATCATGGAGGAGGAACAGCCCTTCGTGGCCAGAAAAGGGAAGGGCGATGTCTCACAGTTTGAGGATTGAGGTTTACTAACCCCACCCATGACAAAACCTAACTCAGAGCAACCCAGAACATTCAGATCAAGGCGCGGCTCACAGGTAATGGCAGGCCCTTGCCAAGAGTCGCAACACTGAGCTGGATGTTCTGGGATGCTCCCTGTGGGCTTGTCCGGCCGCACCCACGGACTTCATTGCAAGCAATTGCTGTAGAAGTACTACAGCGGCTTGCCTGCGCATTGCTGTGAGTGCGGACCGACAAGCTGAATGAGGTTTTGTCATGGGTGGGGTTAGTTAGTCCTGTCCTGACGTTACTGGAGCTGTATAATCCACCGATGGGAAATCTGGATATTGTTCAAAAGATCTCGGTGTTGATATTGCCGGTGCTGTTTGCTATCACCGTGCATGAGGCCGCCCATGGCTGGATGGCCAACCGTTTGGGTGATGCCACTGCCAGGATGCTGGGACGCATAACCCTCAATCCTTTCAAGCACATAGATCCTATTGGCACTGTCCTGTTGCCGCTGCTGATGTTCCTGTTTGCCGGATTTCTGTTTGGTTGGGCCAAGCCGGTGCCGGTTTCCTGGCGTAACCTGAAAAATCCCAAAAGGGATATGGGGTTTGTGGCTATGGCCGGACCTGGAATCAACCTGGTCATGGCTGTGATCTGGGCTCTGCTGGTAAAGCTGGGTGTTGAGATAATCGAGCTCTCCCAATGGGTTGCAGTACCGCTGATCTATATGGGTAGCGCCGGGGTGCTGATCAATGTGGTATTGATGGTACTGAACATGATGCCTATCCTGCCGCTGGATGGAGGTCGCGTTATGGCATCCCTGTTACCACCACGCTATGCCATCCCCTTCTCACGGCTGGAACCCTACGGTATGGTGCTGGTGGTTCTGTTGTTGGTGACCGGGATATTGGGTCGGCTGATATGGCCGATAATCCAGTTTACCATTGAGATTCTTCCTGCCTCTGACGTAGTTTGGCAGGTAATAACAATACTGTTTGCAAGATGAGGAAAATCACTTGAACACCGTTCCTTCACAACATGCTCGTGTCCTGTCCGGGATGCGCCCTACGGGGCGTTTGCACCTGGGGCACTATCATGGGGTCCTGAAAAACTGGGTTGAACTCCAACACGAGTATGACTGTTTTTTCTTTGTTGCCGATTGGCATGCCCTTACCACCCACTATGAAGATCCGTCCATTATCCATGACAGCGTGTGGGATATGGTGATCGACTGGCTGGCAGCTGGGGTTAATCACGGTGAGGCCAAGCTGTTTATCCAGTCACTGGTGCCGGAGCATGCCGAGTTGCACACGCTACTATCCATGATCACGCCCCTGGGCTGGCTGGAACGTGTTCCCAGCTACAAGGATCAGCAGGAAAAGCTCAAGGAGAAGGATCTGGCTACCTATGGTTTCTTGGGTTATCCACTGCTGCAGGCGGCGGATATCCTGATCTACAAGGCTGGTCTGGTGCCGGTTGGTGAAGACCAGGTGGCCCATGTGGAACTGACCCGTGAGGTAGCGCGCCGGTTTAATCACATCTATGGGCGTGAGCCGGGTTTTGAACAGGCCGCAGAGCAGGCGGTCAAGAAGATGGGCAAGAAGAACGCCAAACTCTTCAACCGCTATCGCAAGGGGTACCAGGAGCAGGGTGATCAGGAGGCCCTGGAAGCAGCACGGGCCCTGCTGGAGGGGCAGCAGAATATTGGCGTGGCAGATCGTGAGCGCCTGTTTGGTTATCTGGAGGGTGGAGGCCGTCTGATCCTGGCTGAACCCCAGCCCCTGCTGACCAAGGCCTCCAAGATGCCGGGGCTGGATGGTCAGAAGATGTCCAAGTCCTATGACAATACCATCGCCCTGCGGGATGAGCCGGAGGTGATAGAGAATGCCTTGCGTACCATGCCTACAGATACCAACCGGGTGCGGCGCAATGACCCGGGTGACCCGGAGAAGTGCCCGGTATGGCAGTTTCATCTGGTCTATTCTGACGACAGCACCAAGCAGTGGGTGCAGGAGGGGTGTCGCTCTGCAGGTATCGGTTGTGTAGAGTGCAAGCAACCGGTAATCAATGCCGTCTTGCAGGAGCTTAAGCCGATCCAGGATCGGGCACGTGAATTTGAAGAGCAGCCGGAACTGGTGCGTAGTATCATAGCCGAAGGGTGTGAAGAAGCCAGGGACCAGGCCCAGGAGACCATGGAAGAGGTGCGACAGGCCATGGGTCTGAATTATCGATAGAAATACAGGGCAGATATAACTGAATGAGTTCCAGCGACGAATCCAAGCAAGAACACCATCCCGGTGAACAGGAGGAGATGCCCTTTGCGGTGGTGCAGGGTTCACCCTGGACCACTCTGCCAAAGGATCTCTATATCCCGCCCGATGCCCTGGAGGTGTTCCTGGATGCCTTTGAGGGGCCTCTGGATCTGCTCATCTATCTGATCAAACGCCAGAATCTGGATATCCTGGATATCCCCATCGCCCATATCACTGCGCAGTACATGGAGTACGTGGACCTGATGAAGGAGTTGCGCCTGGAGTTGGCCGCAGAGTATCTGGTGATGGCAGCCATGCTGGCAGAGATCAAGTCGCGTATGCTGCTGCCCCGTCAGGAGGAAGAGGAGGGGGAAGAGGAGGATCCCAGAGCAGAACTTATCCGACGCCTCCAGGAGTATGAGAGATATAAGCAGGCGGCCGAGGATCTGGACGCCCTGCCCAGATTGGGCCGAGACAAGTTTCAGGCCGAGGCCGAGATGCAGCACAAGACCGTGGAGCAGCGGTTGCCGGATGTGGACCTCAGGGAGATGCTGCTTGCACTGAAGGATGTCATGCATAGAGCTGACATGTTCTCACGCCACCATGTGCAGATGGAGCCGCTGTCGGTGCGGGAGCGCATGTCCCTGGTTTTGGGCGCGATTAATAGCGACACATTTACCGATTTTACCGACCTGTTCGATGTAAAAGAGGGCAGAGTAGGCGTAGTTGTGACCTTTTTGGCTATATTAGAGCTGATCAAGGACAGTCTGATTGTGTTGGTGCAGGCCGACTCCTTCGGCCCCATTCATGTCAAGGCAGCATCCAACTGAACCATTACACCAAAGTGACACAGGTATAGAGTAGAAGGGAAAGCAACTTGGCGGAAATTAAGATAAAACAGATTATCGAGGCTGCGCTCATGGCAGCTGGCAAACCTCTCACCCTGGACCGGATGCTGGAACTGTTTCTGGATGATGAGAGACCAGAGCGTAGCGTCCTGCGCGAGGCCATAGAGAGCCTGCGTGAGGATTATGCAGACCGTTCCATAGAACTGTTGGAGACCGGGGCCGGTTTCCGTGTCAATGTCAGGGCCGATTACGCCACCTGGGTATCTCGCCTGTGGGAGGAGCGTCCACCCAGATACTCCCGTGCCATGCTGGAGACCCTGTCTCTGATCGCCTATCGTCAGCCTATAACCCGTGGTGAGATCGAGGATGTGCGTGGTGTGAGTGTCAGCAGCAACATCATCAAGACCCTGATGGAACGTAATTGGATCAGGGAGGTGGGACATAGAGATGTGCCGGGTCGACCAGCCCTGTTGGCCACCACCAAGGAGTTTCTCAACTACTTTGGTCTCAAGACCCTGAATGACCTTCCCACCCTGGCTGAGATCAAGGATATGGACTCCATCAATTGTGAGCTGGATCTGGGAGAGCCGGATGGAAAGCCAGAGGAACAGGCCGACACCACAACTGAAGATCAGGAATCAGAGGAGAGTTCGGCAGATGTAATCCCGCTGGATGTAAGCGTAAGTGGTGAAGAGGTTATGACAGAAGAAGTTCAAACAGATGAATTGGTCCCGGAAACCACAGGGCAGGACGATTCAAAAGGTGAATGATGATGCGCCACAGGGTGAGCGCCTACAGAAGGTGCTTGCCAATGCAGGGTTCGGCTCCAGACGGGAAATAGAAGGCTGGATCAAAGAGGGACGGGTAAAGATCAACGGAAAACCTGCCAAGCTTGGGGATCGGGTGAGCGGTGAAGATCTGGTGCAGGTTGGAAATCGCCGGGTCAGGATAGATCGCATCAGCAACGTTGAGCGACGGGTAATCGTATATAACAAGCCAGAAGGCGAGGTGGTGACCAGACATGATCCTGAGAGACGCCCCACAGCCTTCAGAAATCTCCCCAAACTCAAAGGCTCAGGACGCTGGATTGCAGTAGGGCGGCTGGATATCAACAGCAGTGGTCTGATGCTGTTTACCACAGATGGTGAGCTTGCCAATCGTCTCATGCACCCCTCCAAGGCGGTGGAGCGGGAATATGCCGTACGAGTACTGGGAAATATCACTCAGGAGATGTTGGAGACCCTGGTGAATGGAGTGGAGCTGGAAGATGGTCCGGCCAGGTTTGAGGAGATAGTTGAGTCAGGTGGTGAAGGTGCAAACCGCTGGTTCCATGTGGTCATAATGGAAGGCCGTAACCGTGAGGTCAGGCGCATGTGGGAGGCGGTTGGCGCCAAGGTCAATCGGTTGAAACGGGTGAGATACGGTCCGGTCATGCTGGGAGATCGTCTGCATGTGGGTAAATGCCGCGACCTGGAGCAGAGAGAGATGTCTGAATTACTGGATATGGTAGGGCTGGAGCAAGGACAAACCAAAAACAGCAAATCTGAAGGACATGGGAAGAGACGTCCGTCAGTAAAAAAGCCATCAAAAACAAAGGCTAGGAAACGGCGTCATTGACCACCTTCAATCCCAGTCGTCAACAACTTCTACAATTGTTTGATCTGCTGCTGGATAACTATGGTAGACAGGGCTGGTGGCCGGCGGAAACACCGTTTGAGGTTATGGTGGGTGCAATACTCACCCAGAATACCGCATGGTCCAATGTGGAAGTGGCCATCTCAAACCTCAAACAGGCAGGAGTGTTGTCACCGGGCGCGATTATAGACTCAGACCCAGTTGAACTGGCGCAACTGCTGCGGCCATCTGGATATTTCAATGTAAAGGCAAATCGGTTGCAGAACTTCTGTAGATTTCTGCGAGCGAGCGGTGGAGAGGCGGCACTGAGGGAAAAGACCACCCAGGAGTTGCGACTGGACCTGCTATCAGTGAATGGTATCGGTCCGGAAACTGCTGATGACATCCTGCTCTATGCCTTTGAACGCCCGGTATTTGTCATAGATGCATATACCAGACGGATATTTTCACGCCTCGGAATGTGTAGCGGAGAGGAAAGCTATGAAAAAATGAGACAGGGGTTTGAATCAGGGCTTGGTCCTGACCAGGAGCTATTTAACGAGTATCACGCACTGATCGTGCGCCACGCTAAAGAGACCTGCAATACCAAACCGCATTGCAGAGAATGCAGTTTGGTATCGAGGTGTTTATTGGGTGCTAGCCACCAGGTATGAGTCGCTGGTGGCAAGCCACACTAGATCATCATTACATTCGCAGCGTGTAGACCCTTGGGGCCCTCACTGACATCGAACTGTACCTTCTGACCTTCTTTTACAGTCTTGTATCCATCCATCTCAATGGCAGAGAAATGTACAAACACATCCTGCTCTCCGTCATCTGGGGTAACAAAACCATAGCCTTTGGCGTTATTGAACCACTTCACTGTACCTGTAGCCATCTAAACAACTCCTCCTCACAGCAAAACAAATTAACACTTACCGATCTTATTATTATTGTAATCTTGTTATGTATCTCCATATGTAATAGTAACTATTACCTACTCCCGATAATCAAAAACAGACAATATGTAGGTAATTACACACAGATGATAACCATACAGTATAACCATCAGTATAAAATGGTCAAATGGTTAAGATTCAGAATTGGCATGCCTAGAAGTTAAGTACTAAATTGTATGATATATGAATGTTATAATATATAATATAAACAATGAGTAACAATTGTTACTTAAAGTATAATATATCTTGAAATTTGGTTTGCATATGGCCAAAATGGATGATTAATTATTTCTATTTTCAGCTAAAATCAGAGATATGTCAGAACAGACCGATAATGAGCACGATGGAGGTCTTGCGGTTCAGGAACTAAAGCCGGAACTGAAGCCTCCAAATATGTACAAGGTAATCCTGTTGAACGATGACTATACCCCTATGGATTTTGTCATCGAGGTACTGGAGGCATTTTTCAGGATGCCAAGGGAACAGGCAACGCGGGTAATGATGAGCGTTCATAGCAAGGGCGTTGGAGTATGTGGGGTGTTTACCCGTGATATAGCAGAGACCAAGGTTTCACAGGTGAACGAATTCTCCAGGAATAACCAACACCCTCTGTTGTGCGCCATGGAAGAGAACTAGCTTTTGGCAGAAAAATGTTCTATTCAAAGTAGTAAGGCAGGAACCTGATTATATATGTCCATCTTAAGCAAAGAACTTGAATTTACGCTTAATCATGCCTTCACCCAGGCGCGAGAGCGTAAGCATGAATTCATGACAGTGGAGCATCTACTGCTGGCACTGCTGGAGAACAGTTCTGCGCTGGAAGTACTGAATGGATGTAATATGGATGTTGGCAGGCTTAGAAAAGAGATAGATAAATTTATTAATGAAACAACGCCCCTGCTGCCTGATGATGAAGAGCAGGAGATCCAGCCTACCATAGGGTTCCAGCGGGTATTGCAGCGTGCGGTGTTTCATGTCCAGTCTTCTGGGCGCAAGGAGGTTACAGGGGCAAATGTCCTGGTAGCTATTTTCGGGGAACAGGAGTCCCAGGCCCAATATCTATTGTCTCTCCAGGGTATGTCACGTCTGGATGCGGTCAACTACATGTCACATGGGGTTACCCGCGCCAGTGAAGACATGGATGATGACTCTCTGAGTGATGATGTGGATGAAGATGGCGAACCTGGCTCTACGGTACGCTCTCCACTACAGGAATACACCACAAACCTGAATGAACTTGCGCTACTGGGTAAGATCGATCCACTGATAGGCCGTGATCAGGAGATAGAGCGTACCATCCAGATTCTGTGTCGTAGACGCAAGAACAACCCGCTGCTGGTGGGTGAGGCTGGTGTGGGCAAGACTGCTATTGCTGAGGGCCTGGCAAAGCAGATTACTGATAAACAGGTTCCACAGGTTCTGGCAGACAGTACCATCTATTCCCTCGATCTTGGTGGCCTGGTAGCTGGCACCAAATATCGTGGTGATTTTGAGAAGCGTCTGAAGGCGGTGTTGGCGCAGCTTAAGGACAAACCGGAAGCGATACTCTTTATAGACGAGATACACACTGTTATTGGTGCCGGGTCGGCCTCCGGTGGAGTAATGGATGCCTCAAACCTGATCAAACCGGTCCTGGCTACGGGTGATCTGCGCTGCATTGGCTCCACCACCTTTCAGGAGTTTCGCGGTATCTTCGAAAAGGATCGTGCACTGGCCAGGCGTTTCCAGAAAATCGATATCTCTGAGCCTACTGTGGAGGAGACAATCGAAATTCTGGAGGGGCTGAAAACCAGATTCGAATCCCACCACAATATCAGCTACACCAAAGAGGCCCTGCGTGCAGCGGCTGAGCTGTCTGAGCGCTACATCAATGACCGTCATCTGCCGGACAAGGCTATCGATGTTATCGATGAGGCTGGTGCCAGTATCCAGCTACAGCCGGAGGAGCAACGCCAGGATAAGGTGGATGTGGAGGATATTGAGAATATAGTCTCCAAGATGGCCAGGATTCCACCCAAGAGCGTCTCTGTTTCTGACGTTGAGGCCCTGCGAACCCTGGATCGTGACCTCAAGATGGTGGTATTTGGTCAGAATGACGCCATTGACACCCTTACCTCGGCTATGCGCATGAGCCGCACCGGGTTGGGAGGAGAGCAGAAACCTGTAGGTTCCTTTCTGTTTACTGGTCCTACCGGTGTAGGTAAGACCGAAGTTACCAGGCAATTGGCCATCATTCTTGGTATAAAACTTATCCGTTTTGATATGTCAGAGTACATGGAACGGCATACGGTCTCCCGCTTGATTGGCGCACCTCCAGGGTATGTTGGGTATGACCAGGGTGGTCTGTTGACGGAAGAAGTCACCAAACATCCACATTCAGTACTACTGCTGGATGAGATCGAGAAGGCCCATCCGGATGTGTTCAATCTGTTGTTGCAGATCATGGACCACGGTACTTTAACTGACAACAACGGCAGAAAGGCAGATTTTCGCAACGTGGTTCTGGTAATGACCAGCAACGCCGGTGCAGAGCAAATCAGCAGGGCATCTATCGGGTTTACCACCCAGGACCACAGCAGCGATGGTATGGAGATAGTTAAGAAGACCTTTACCCCGGAATTCCGTAACCGCCTGGATGCCATTGTACAGTTCGACTCGCTGTCACCAGAAGTGATTCGCCACGTGGTGGATAAGTTTATCTTCGACCTGGAGGCGAAACTGGAGCAGAAGGATGTCAGCCTGGTCGTGGAATCTGATGCCAAAGATTGGCTGGCGGAGCATGGTTATAACCAGAAGATGGGTGCCCGTCCCATGGAACGTCTGATCAAGGATAGGATCAGCAAGCCATTGGCAGAGGAGTTGCTATATGGCGCGCTAACCGATGGTGGTGAGGTGCGAGTCTATGTTGAGGGTGAAGAGCTGAAGTTTGCGTTAGAGAGTCAAGTGGTCCATTAGTCCAGTAGGATGGACATGACAGGCAAACTGAATTACCGGGCGCGGTAGGTAATTCTACCCTTGCTCAGATCGTATGGAGTAAGCTGCACTGTTACGGTATCACCTGTTAGGATGCGTATATAATGCTTGCGCATCTTGCCTGAAATATGTGCGGTTACTACGTGACCATTTTCCAGTTCTACACGAAACATGGTGTTCGGGAGTGTCTCAACCACAGTCCCTTCCATTTCGATAAAATCTTCTTTTGCCATTCGGTATCCTAAATTATTGCTATCTGGTTTTGCTTTCAGCGGCCGGAGTATAACACAAGCTGGTGTGGTTACTAGGGCCTGCTAATACTAATCCAATAGGCCCTGTTACTTTTGAAAATGCGCCAATCTAGGCGCGAGGAGTGAAGTTTGGTCATTCCAAATGAACAACGAGCAACAACGAGTGGCGCTTTTTTCAGGCGTAACCCGAAGGGCTGGGGCTATTTTTCCGCCCAGCGGCGTTATCATTCGTTCATGTAGAGTCACTACACATCA